>JAFYFI010000077.1 GCA_017543785.1 Alloprevotella sp. | reverse complement strand
CTTCCTGCCGTGGCTGGAGAGGGTTTGCGAGATTGCTCCTGAGCAGGTGATGATCTACACCATAGACCGCGAGACTCCTGCAAGTGGACTGCAGAAAGCCAGCCACGAGGAGCTGGACAAGATAGCCAAGCTCGTGGAAAATGCCGGACTGAAGGTCTCGGTGTCCTACTAACGGATGCCTCCACGCAACAAGAATACTTTCAACATGAAATTTGAAGAAAAGATACTGAAGTTCATCGCAAAGTACCGACTCCTCTCGCTCTCCAAGCCTGTGCTTGTGGCTCTGAGCGGTGGTGCCGACTCGGTGGCTCTACTGCTGGTGTTGCGCAAGCTGGGCTACGAGGTGGCTGCGGCTCACTGCAACTTCCACCTGCGCGGCGAGGAAAGCAATCGCGACGAGGAGTTTGTCCGACAGCTGTGCCACAGCACTCGCACTCCGCTATATGTGGCGGATTTCGACACCAGGAAAGAGGCGGCACTCAGAAAGGAGAGCATAGAGATGGCGGCACGGCGACTACGCTACGACTGGTTTGCCAGACTGCGGGCGGAGAAAGGATATGAGCGCGTTGCCGTAGCCCATCACCGCGATGACAACGTGGAGACCTTCTTCCTGAACCTGGTGCGCGGAACGTCGCTGCGCGGACTGGCAGGCATGCGCCCCATGCGCGACAACATTGTGCGCCCATTGCTCTGTGTGAGCAGAGCAGAGATTGAGGACTGGCTCAAAGAGCAGCATCAGACCTTTGTCACCGACAGCACCAACAGCGACACGGAGTTTCGCCGAAACAAAATCCGCCACGAGCTCCTGCCCATCATGCGAGAGATGAACCCGTCGTTCGACAGCGGACTCTCCAAAACCATGCAAAGGCTCTACGAGCTTGAAGAAATGGAGAACGGGAAAACGCTTATGATCATAGGAAAGGCTATGAGCATCCTGCCCGACGGCATAGCACTGAACGCCGAAGCCCTGCGCAACGAGCCTCTGCTGGAGAACATCCTGTTTCTTGTGCTGAGCCACTACCACTTTACTCCGGCTGTGATAGAGGACGTGGCAAAGAAACTGGGCGAGCCACAGGGAAGACTCTACAAGGAGGGCAACTACCTGCTGAGCTGCAACCCAAGGCTCCTGGAGATAAGACGCCAGCCGGCAGAACTTAAAGACACTGCCATAGGCATCGGGACAAACACGCTGCCCGACGGCTCAATAATAGAAATCAGCACTCTGGACATAAATGACTTACCTGAGCCCGAAGAGGCAGACAAGCAGAAGAAGCGCTTCGCCACACCGCCCGAGGTGGCATACATAGACAGGGCGTGCATAGAAGGAAAAATGGTGTGCCGAAGTTTGAGGAGCGGCGACAAATTTTCGCCTTTCGGCATGAGAGGCTCAAAGCTCATAAACGACTTCCTCTCGGAAAGAGGTTTCTCGCGCATTGACCGCCTTGCCACAAAGGTGGTTTGCGACGAGAGGAAAATACTGTGGATAGTGGGAGTGCGCATTGCAAACTCCTGCGCCGTCAGCGAAAGAACAAAAGAGATAGTAAGACTGGAATTGAAATAAACATTTGTTTTGCTGAAACAAGAAAAGGCAGGAAAAACTGTAGGGTCTCCTACGTTTTTCCTGCCTTTTCTTCTGATAGTCTCAACTTACTTCTCAACTCTGTTCAGAAACGTCCGCCGCCCATGCCGCCAGGCGCTCCCATTCCGCTGGGACGTTCACCCATGCCGCCGGGGCGTCCGCCCATGCCACCGAAATCGCCTTCGCGTCCGCCACGTTCTCCGCGACCTTCCTTGCCCTCGCCTCCTTTGCTGCTATTGCCGCCGAAAATGCTGAGGCGATAGATGAGGTGAACCATGAAGTAGGAGTTTATGGCATTGGACCATGTGTCGCGGCGCATCTGTGCATTGATGACGCGCGAAACATTGCTGCGCTGATGGAGTATGTCGTAGAACTGTATGCTCACCGTGAGAGCCTTGTTTTCCAAGAAACTTTGCGAAATCTGTGCGTTCCAAAGTACCTCGTTGGTATTCATGGCGTGGTCGGCATAGCCGCGGCGGCTGCTCATGCGTATGTCCGTGGAAAGGCTGGTGCCCCAGGGCGCAGTAGCATTGGCTTGCACGCCATAGGAGAAGTTCCACGTGTCGAGGTTTCCGGTGGTCTGCACCGTATTGCGTGAGTTTTGGTAGTTGAGCGTTCCGAACACTCCAACGTCGAAGTACGTGGCGCGGTAGTTCAGGTTGAGATTCTCACCCACATTGACCGTCTTGACAGCATTCTTCACCGAGGGATTGTTCTTGAAGACATCGGCATAGTCGCTGTAGGAAGCGCCTGAGCCAGCCCTCATCGGACCGTAATAGTGCTGCGTATATTTGCGTATCAGGCTGCCCGAGGAATTTTCGAGACGGCTGACGTAGCCCACGTCGTGGGTATAGCCGATGTTGGTGTTTGTGGTCAGCGTGAAGAGCTTTTCGGGACCGAAGCCAAAGTTGTACATGAAGCCTCCGTTGATGTTCCATATACCGCTTATGTTTTCCGGACGGCTATACTGAGTACCGGTCTTTTCGTCATAGACGATGCGCGTGGATATGGCGTTTCGCGTGGAGGAGAAGTCGAGCCTTGCCGACATTCCTGCCTGGCGCTCCGTGTCGTATCCGTTGTAGATGGCACGGAAATTGTCCTGCCATGAAGGCTTAAGCCCCGGATTACCCATAGAGATGTTGAGAGGGTCGCTGTCGTCAACCACATCGAGCAGATTGGTCATAGTAGGCTGGCTGGCAGAGCCGCGATAGCGTATGTCGAGTTGGTTAGTACGGGTAAACCTATAGCGGAAGCGCACTTCGGGCGAGATATTGAGCACGTTGCGGGTTATGAGCGTGTCGATGCCTTGACCCGGACGCTCGTACTGCATCTTGGTGTGCTGGGGGTTGAAGGAAACGCCAGCATTGAAACGTATCGTAGATGAGTTGTAGCGGATGCCTATGTTTACGTTGTTGTTGTAGTACTTATATTTAGCATACTGGCTGTTGTAGTCGTCGCGAATGGTTTGCAGTATGTCAGCCTCTGTGGGGTGAGAACCTATGACGGGATGATACTCGGAGCTTCCGTAGTAGTCGGTATCGAGGTCTGAGAGGTTGTAGAGCGAACGATTGCTGTCCTGGAAACGATAGGAAAATTCATAGCGTGCCTCTGCAAACCAGTTCTTGCCCAGTGGCTCAACATAGCCCAGTCGCAGGCTGTAGTTCAGGCTTTTGTTGGGCGTGAAGGTGTATTGGTTCATGAATTTTCCCGGTCTGCCGCTTGCTGCATTGTAGTTGATGTCGGAGATAGCGAAGTTTGACGTGTGGGCATCGCTGTAGTTGAAGTTTCCGCGCAGGCTGACGTTGCGGCCCAGAATACCTATGCGGCGAACCACATTGAGGCTGCCGCCAAAGGTGTTGGTGTTTGAACGGCTGGCGGTCTGGCGAACGTTGCTATTTACGAAGATGTTTTGCAGTTCAGCATTAGCCGAGTGGGCAAGGATGCTGTCGAGCGGGCTGTTCATGCCCTCTATGCTGTAGGGATTGTCGCTGAAGGTGGCAGACTGGGAGTTTCCGCTGTTGTGGCTGTCCTTATGGCTGAATTGCGGGCGGAAGGTAACGAAAGTCATAGAGTCGGGACTCCACTGCAGGCGAAGATTGGCTTGCACATCGGTGGAATGGCTGAATGAGCCTGTACGCGAATTGGAATATGAGCCATTTGCGCCCGAGGTGAGAAACATCTGACTGGTAGAGGTGGAAAGCAAGTCGGTGCTGGTGTGGTTGTATCTCACGTTTCCTCCTATTTCGAAGCGTCCTGCCTCGCGCTTTTTCTTACCATTGTCCCATGTAAAGTCGGCACCGAGCATCTTACTGGCAGTGAGCCCCAGGCTGCCACCAAAGCCGCGCGGACCGCCAAAGCCGCGGTCGCCAGTGTTGTTGGCAGAGCCAAGAAGAGTGATGCGGCTGTTGTCGGTGAAACGTGTTATGAAGAACCTGCCGCTATAGCGCTTATGGTTGCCATAGGCTATGTCGGCATTCGTCAGCCACGACTGGTTGAGCTCGCGCTTCGTCATGAGGTCCATGACGGTGGTCTCCTCGCCGTCGTCGATGCCAGTCTGTTCGGTGTAGTCGCTCTTCTTGTCGTATGCCTTCACACGACTGATCATCTCGGTTGGCAGATTTTTCATGGCTGTTTTGGTGTCGCCCTTGAAAAAGTCCTTTCCGTTGATGAGAAATTCCTTCACCTGCTTGCCATTCCATTTGATGGTACCGTCGTCCGACACCTCAACGCCAGGCAACTGCTTTATGAGTGCCTCGATGGTGGAACCTTCGGGCACACGATATGCCTCAGCATTGAACTGCGTAGTGTCGCCGTTCTGCTGCACACGCGCGGCAGTGGCAGTGACGACGGCTGTATTGAAGGTTTTTTCGTCAGAGTCCAAAAGTATGCTACCAAGACTTATGGTGTCTGTGCCTTCCTGGAGTTTCAGAGGTACATACTTCGTCTGATAGCCTATGTAGCTCAGGCGTAGCCGATAGTCGCCCGTGGCAGCGGTGGATATGCTGAAATTGCCAAGACTGTCGGTCATGGCAGAGCGCAATACTGTATTGTCTTTCTTCAGAATGGCTGCCGTTGCATACATCATGCCTTCGCCACTGTCGCTGTCGCCTATGCGCCCTTCTACAAGGAACTGCTGAGCCTGGGCTACAGGCACGACGAGCAATGCCATGATGGCAGACAAGAATAGTTTTTTCATATCTTAGTGTGTGTTTATTCTACATTGATTTTTTCTACAATAGTTTTTTGACACTACTGATTTCCAAAAGTTTAAGGCTGCACATTATTATTTTTATAAAATTGGCTGGCGGAAAATTTTTGATTTGCAGAGAATTACGAGGTAAAAGGGTAATGATTTTGTTAATTTACGTTAATTTATTAAATTTTTATACTAATATGTATTGCAAGGTATTTGTTTTTACAATAGTTTTGCAGCGACAATCAATAATTACATGTGGAAAACTACCTTTTCCGCTAAAAGAAAGAGCCTATGAATACAGAAAACGTAAAGTCGCAGATGCGCAAGGGTATGTTGGAATATAGCGTACTGCTGCTGCTCCGACGGCAGCCAGCCTATGCCACCGACATCATCACTCAGCTCAAGAATGCAGAACTGATAGTTGTGGAAGGCACCCTCTACCCACTACTCTCACGTCTGAAGCGCGACGGGATGCTCTGCTACCAATGGCAGGAAAGCACCCAGGGACCTCCAAGAAAATACTATGCCCTGACACCTGAAGGCGAGAAAGCCCTCGACGAACTCGACACGGCATGGGCGGCACTGGAGAAAACCGTGGAGATACTGAAGAATCCTCTTACCGAAACGCCTCAACAGCCTACTGGCTCGGACATAAGCGCTGAACAACATTAGCATAAGACCCCCAAAATTCACAAAGCAACAAACACATAACAACTATGAAGAAGAACTTCACTATAAATCTGTACGGCATGCTCTTCAACATCGACGAAGATGCATATCAGCTATTGGAAAACTACCTCCGCAACATGCGCGACTATTTCTCTAAACGCGACGGAGGGGAAGAGATAAGCGACGACATAGAACGCCGCGTGGCGGAATTGCTTTCGGAGCAGAAAGAAGCCGGAATAGAGGCTGTTACGATAGAAAACATACAGGACATAATGAAGCGGATTGGCAACCCTCAGGAAATGGATTGCGAAGATGAGGACAGGCAGAGCGGACAGGCGCAACAACATGAACAGACTCCGCCGCCTACACCGCAGTTCCAGGAGGAGAAGAGGCGCAAGTTCTACCTGGACGGAAGGGACAAAATGCTTGGCGGCGTGCTGAGCGGTATGTGCAAGTACTTCGGAGGAACGAACGTGCTGCCATGGCGCATAATTTTCATCCTGCTGTGCTTCGTAAGTTTTTGGGGAGCTGCTATCGTGTATATGGTGCTTTGGGCTTTAATTCCCGAAGCAAAGACAGCAGAAGAACGTCTCCTGATGTGCGGGAAACCAGTGACTCAGGAGAATCTGAACAATGAGATAATGTACGGCATGGGGAGCGCAACGCCTGCGGCACAAGGTGGGAACGGAACGGGCTATGGCTGCCTGACGTCGTTGCTGACGATGCTTGTAACGTGTCTGAAAGTGGCAGCTATGCTCATTCTCATAGGCTTATTCATCGGGCTAATAATTTTCCTCGGAATTACCCTGATATCTGTTGTGTGTGTGGCTTTGGATGTTTCCATATACTTCCTGAGCGAAGACTTTTGGCTAAGTTATGTTATGGCCTTGGCACCTTCGATAAGATGGTGGGCACTGGTATTTGCACTGAGCGGCCTCATCGTTACATTCATACCTCTCTATGCACTCTTCAAAAGCATGACGCTTGTGAAAGCTGAAGATTCCATGCGCAATACAACTCACTGGGGCTTGATTGCTACATGGATAGTGGCTCTGGTAGTTGCCGTAGTTTCGTTCATAGGGTTTATTTCTCAGATGGTTTATTATACTAAGGTGGAGTCGGACAGGGAACATGCGGAATATGTAAAGGAGAACACGCGCAACGGCATGTACCTGACGGAGGCAAGTTGGGAATTTCTTACCGAGAGCGGTTGGAAAATCCTTAAGCTCGAGAATGCTGACAACGACATTATGGACCGGGGCGAAAGCATGGAATATAAGACTCAGGAAGATGTATCCTACGAAAAGCAACAAATCGAGTTTCTGAGTCTTGAGCAAGAAAACAAGTCGGCGCCTATGCTTTACGACATAGGGAAAACACTTGAAGTGTCACCAGGGCTCTACCGACTGGCAGCCCTGCTGAAAACCGATGGACAGGGAAATGCCTTCTACGCAAAGATGGGAGGGAACATCATCTTTCAGAAGGACATCAACGAATACATGCCAGCCGACACCTCAGCTACCCACCGCACCACAGACTTCATCTACCGAAAGAGAACAACTCCTGAAATGGACAAAGTGCTGGCTGAGGAAGAGCTCATACCTTTTGATGTTTACATACAAGTCAAGGAGAGGGGCACTCTCGATTATGGCTTCAGCAACGACAAGGCGCTGAGAAATAATCCATGGACTGCAACAGAGTTCAAAGTTGTAAGAATGCGACTGGAACTTGTGGATGAGAACACGGTAAAATAATTGAGAAAAGTATCTAAAATAACCATTAGTTAAACAATCGCGACTTTGCATAAAGTCGAAAAAGAAAGCCGCCTGCCGATGAGATATCTGGCAGGCGGCTATCGCTATAAGGACCTACTCCATAAAAAACCGGAGCATAATCATTAGAACATATTCAGCGTATAGAAATACACGACAGTGGCAGGTATGGCAAGCAAACTGCTGTCGAAGCGGTCGAGCATCCCGCCATGCCCCGGCAGAATGTTTCCACTGTCCTTAATACCGAGATGACGTTTGAGGTGGCTCTCTACAAGGTCGCCCCATGTGCCAAAGACACATACCGTAAGGGCAAAGCCCATCCACTGCAAGAGTGTCATCTGGTCGGGAAAACTATAGTTGAGCACAACTGCTACCAAAAGGCAAAGCACCGCGCCTCCTATGCTGCCCACCCAACTCTTGTTGGGCGAGATACGCTCGAAGAGCTTTGCAGGGAAACGCTTATGCAGCAAACTGCCACAGCAGTAAGCGCCTGTGTCGTTAGTCCAGAGAAAGATGAAAATGCAAAGGGGAAGCAGATAGTTGTAGGGAACGATAGGGGCTGACGCGGCATCGGTGCCGATGAATCCCAGCACGCAGAGCATAGAGAACGGCAAAGCCACATATAACTGTCCGGCAAAAGCGTATGCCCAGTTTTTTAACGGGTCGGGGTTATGCAGATACAGCTCGGCAATGGGCAAATAGATAATTGTAACCAAATAAGGAACAAACACCTCAGCGCCCTGATAGCCACTAGTATATGCTGCAAAAGCAAGGAAGAGGTAAACCCCAGCCAGTGTAGTTATGAGGCGGTTGACGGAAGCTTCGGCATGCTCGTTGAGCACTGAGGCATACTCCCAAAGGGCAAGCCCAGTGATGAGAGCGAAAAGAGCCACAAACGTCAGAGGTCCGAATACTATTGCACCGACAAGTGCGGCAACGAAAAGCACGCCCGTAAGCATGCGGATTGTAAAGTTATTCATCTTCAGTAGGTATTGGGGGAGGTGGAGGTGTCTGCTGAGCCTCAGCCTCTTTGCGACGCTGATATTCCTCAGCCATCTGCTCGGCGCGCTGGCGGTTGGCTGCCTCCTGTTCTTCAAGAAGTTCATCGCCACGGCTCTTCCAGGGACGAGGACCAAAGATTTTCTCAACATCTTCCCTATAAATCACCTCGCGCTCTGCCAGCATATTGGCGAGTGCAGCATGCTTATCTTTGTTTTCTGTTAGTATTTTCTTTGCACGTTCATACTGCTCGGCAATGAGAGCCTGGACTTCCTTGTCTATCAGCTCGCCCGTCTTCTCACTATAAGGTTTTGTAAAGCCATACTCCTGATTGTCATAGTAGCACACATTAGGCAAGTTTTCGCTCATGCCTAAATATGCAACCATGCCATAGGCTCTCTTTGTGACTGTCTCCAAGTCGTTGAGCGCTCCGCTTGAGATATGTCCCGTAAAGAGTTCTTCGGCAGCACGCCCACCCAGAGTGGCGCAGATTTCATCGAGCATCTGTTCGCGAGTAGTAATGCTGCGCTCTTCAGGCAGATACCAAGCAGCACCCAGAGCCTGTCCGCGAGGAACGATAGTCACCTTGACAAGAGGATTGGCATACTCCAAAAGCCACGAAACACTGGCATGGCCGGCTTCATGAAGAGCTATGGTCCGTTTCTCACTTTGCGTCATCACCTTAGTCTTCTTCTCCAAGCCGCCGATTATACGGTCTATGGCGTCAAGGAAGTCCTGTTTGCCAACAGAGTTGTGGTTATGACGCGCAGCAATGAGGGCTGCCTCGTTACAAACGTTTGCTATGTCGGCACCCGAGAAACCTGGCGTCTGGCGAGCCAGCAGGTCGATGTCGAGACTTCCGTCGAGCTTCAGATTCTTTGTGTGCACATTGAATATAGCTACTCGCTCGGGCAAATCGGGCAAATCCACATGAATCTGACGGTCGAAGCGCCCGGCGCGAAGCAGAGCTTTGTCGAGAATGTCAACACGGTTTGTTGCAGCAAGAATGATGACACCGCTATTTGTGCCGAAGCCGTCCATCTCTGTGAGGAGCTGGTTCAGAGTATTCTCGCGTTCATCGTTTCCTCCAACTGTAGCATTGCGGCCTCGGGCACGCCCTACGGCATCTATCTCGTCGATAAACACTATGCTCGGTGCCTTCTCCTTTGCCTGGCGGAAAAGGTCGCGCACACGACTGGCGCCCACGCCGACAAACATCTCAACGAAGTCGGAACCCGACATGGAGAAAAACGGAACGTCAGCCTCACCGGCAACAGCCTTTGCGAGCAATGTCTTTCCTGTGCCCGGAGGACCTACGAGCAGGGCTCCCTTGGGAATCTTACCTCCCAAATCTGTATATTTCTTGGGATTTTTCAGAAAATCTACAATTTCCTGCACTTCCTGCTTGGCTCCCTCCTGACCGGCAACATCCTTAAACGTAACCTGCTCACCATCCTTCTTTTCGTATAGCTTCGCCTTGCTCTTCCCCACTCCGAAGATTCCGCCTGCCCCGCCTGAGCCACCTGCTCCGCGGAACATCCAAATCCAAAGTAAGGCAAGCAAGAGTATAGGCAAGACACTACCAATAAGAGTGCCTAGCAATCCGCTGGACTCCTCATACTTTATGCTACCTTTGTAGCCAACGCTACTCAGATACTCATCAATCTTATCTGTGCTGGGTATTTTTGAAGAAACAGAAGGTGTTTTCCCTACAGTGCTGGCTCCCTGCTTAAAGACATCACGTATCTTCTCGGGAATAATTGTCATGCGTGCAACACCTTCCGACTTATTCACCACAATGGCTTTAGTATATCCCTGAGCCACATAGGAGCGAAAAGTGTCGTAGGACACCTCTTTGTCCACATTATTACTATCGCTTTGACCCTTGAAGAGAATATATCCCAAAGCGCCTATAAGAATAATATATATCCAATTCAGCCCGGGACCGTTCTTTTTTTTGTCGGGGCGTTGTGAGTTTCTTTGCTCCATCTTTTTTAGATTTCGTTAGGAATTTCCTTTATCTCAGCATCTTCATAAAGGTGTTCAAGGTCATAATGCTCACGCGCATCAGGCACAAAAATATGTAGCATCACGGTGCCATAGTCGGCAGCGACCCAAATTGCATTTTCAAGTCCCGATACGGCTGTTGGCTTTTCGCCGAGTTCCTTACGAGCTGTTTCAGAAGCCGAATTTGCCAGAGTCTCCACCTGCTGAGGTGAGCCGCCGGTGCAGAGAATGAAATAATGTGCAGGGGCAGTTTCTATGCTGGTTAAGTTAATGATTATAATGTCGCGTCCTTTTTTTTCTTTTAGCCCACGTACTAGGCTGTCAACAAGCTTTTGCGTTTGCTCCATATTTTATATATAAGATGTATTTCTTTGAACGGTAAAACAAATATAGTGCCAATCAGGTTTTCTCTGTAAAGAACTAGCGTATTGACATTTATTTCTTTGCAAAAGTAAACTATAATTTCCGTATTTAGCAGAGTTTTTATGTTTTTTGAATATTTTTTGCAAAAAGGTTTGGTAGTAATAAAAGAACACAGTACATTTGCACTCGCATTTTCGGGAGGGAATCCTGAAAACCGTGTTTGGGGTATGGTGTAATGGTAACACTGCAGATTCTGGTCCTGCCTTTCCTGGTTCGAGTCCGGGTACCCCAACAATTTTTTAATTTAAATGCGCCGTAAGATAGTCACTTACGGCGCTTTTTTTGTAATGTACACAGACGCTTAATAGACACTTTTTCTTATCCATTTTCATGCGGAGAGTGATAACCTTGATGTCATTTGAGTTCATAAGAAAAGGAGTATTTTACTTTCATTGTGCAAAGTAAAATACTCCATCTATATTTATAAAAGACGATTATTACATAGGATTCCCGAACATATCGTGGGTATTCCAATAATGCCATTCAGCCCTTTTCCTCATCTTCTTTATTTGTCTCTTCCACCGCTGCTCCTCATTAAATTTTTCTACATCATCCAGAACCTTTGCCCACTTCTCGCGAGAATAAGTGAGATGCATCCACCATCCATAAGTTGCCATAAGAAGAAACACATCGAGTGTACCGAATAATATGACATGCATAACCTTGTCAGTCGTATTCTCGCAGCCAGGTGTCGTTACCGTTATATAGAACACGTATAGGCTGCAAGCTAGCATAATGAGAAACAATAGGAGAGCTATGCCGCCCCCCTGGTACGAGGACTTTGCGTCTATTTCTCGTTCCTTCTTTTCTTGTTTTTTCTTCTCTTCCAGTTCAAAGAATAACTTTGCTTTATAGTTCGGCTCGGGCTTCGCTATGTCTTTCGTTCATTGGCCTCCGCCCCGCGCCGGGGCTTCGGACGGGGCAAATAAAAAAATTGCCCGTTTCGTAGAGAGAGGACAATT
>JAFYFI010000076.1 GCA_017543785.1 Alloprevotella sp. | reverse complement strand
CGGAAGCGACCAATGGAGCAACATCACAACCGGCACAGAGCTCATCCGCCGCAAACTTGGTGGCGACAACGAAGCCTTTGCCCTCACCTGCCCGCTCATCACAAAGGCAGACGGCAAGAAGTTCGGCAAGACCGAGAAAGGCAATATCTGGCTCGACCGCAACCGCACCACGCCCTACGCCTTCTACCAGTTCTGGCTCAACGTGGCCGACGAGGACGCAGAGCGTTACATCAAGATATTCACCTCTTTGGACAAGCCCACCATCGACGCCCTCATCGAGGAGCATCGCCAAGACCCAGGGCTACGCGTCCTGCAGAAGAAGCTGGCAGAAGAGCTGACCGTCATGGTACACAGCCGCGAGGACTACGAGGCTGCAGTCGAAGCCAGCGGCATCCTCTTTGGCAAGAGCACCAAGGAGAGCCTCGTCAAGCTCGACGAGCAGACGCTGCTCGACGTCTTCAGCGGCGTGCCTCAGTTCGAGATAAGCAAGGACCTCCTGAAGGGCGAAGGCACAAAAGCTGTTGACCTCTTTGCCGAGCACACCCAGTGCTTCCCCAGCAAGGGCGAGATGCGCAAGCTCACACAGGGCGGCGGCGTCAGCCTCAACAAGGAGAAACTCACTTCGTTCGACCAGATGGTGACCGAAGCCGACCTACTCGACGGCAAGTACCTGCTCGTACAGCAAGGCAAGAAGAAGTACTTTTTGCTCATAGCGAAGTAAGGTTTCTCTCCCTTACCCCAAATTGAGGGGGGGGACTCCCCTAAACACACAAAAAGTGAAGGAAAGCAGATCCTTCACTTTTTGTCGTATCCATTGTACCCGCAAAAGCGAATATGTATGATTTAGGTTTGAATCAACAGCTACTTATATTCTTATTAGAACTTGTCAACTTGTATTATGTTAGAAAGCAATGCATGGACGTATGGTTGCTCTTCCCAGGAAAGCGTCTGATTTGTTTATATTCCCGATTCGTGTAAAATAATAATATGCAGGATTGTTTGTTCCTTTAAGATACCATCCCTCATTGATGGCAAAATGTAAACAATATGCCATGGAGGTTGAACTTTCAGTACTTGAATGATATGCTCCACTTCCAAACAGCCAATTAGATTTGCTGTTTCCTGTTCCTGGCATAGCGATATACTGATTATAGTAACGGAGATCAAAGCATGGTTGAATGTAGCTATTCAACTTACCAACGACAGTAGTGCATTCTTCCCAAATCGCATCTCCTGCGCTATAAGAGAGGAAAGAATACTGAGGAGAAATGCCACCCAGATTTACTAATATATCGTACCATTGTCCTGCACTGGGAAGGAACCAACAACTCATATTTTCTCCCCTTCTTACATAACTATCATATGCTGCGAAAAATGCAGGATAAGCAGCTTCATTTGCCTTTTGAGTAGCATAATCATCAACATGTCCCACCTTTTCAACTATTTCCAAGGTTTTAGTTAAGCCGTCTTTATCTTGGAAGACATCCTCCATGGAGGGATAGGAAAGTCCGAACTCATCCCCTTCTGATGCACTCCATGTTGCTTTGTACAACCAACTTGTACCTGTTGCAAATAGTGGAGTTACTATTGACATTGCGTATCCGATTTTGTAGCCCAGAGCTTTGTCTTTTGCTGAGGTTTCTGTTGAAAACACCACTCCTATAGGAGTCTTTTCCGTATTAAGCGGACTTCCCCATGTTCCATCATCGTACAGATAATCTCCGATGTTGGGTTTTTGTATATACATGCTTTGCGAGACATGAAGGGTTACGCTATTCTTATCATTTTTGAAAATCACGTCAGCCTCTCTCTCTTCTGGTGCAGGATTGGCATCTACGGTTATAGTTACATCGGCAGATGACTTTCCAGAAGAAGGCAAGACATGTATCCAGTTGACGCTTGTTGATGCACTCCAGTCGGCACTTGCTGTAAGTTGTATTATTTTCTCCTCTCCCTCAAAATCCACATTCAATGTGCTTTCTGAAAGTTTCAGCTGGTAATCTATGACGATATCGGCAGGTACCTCATCACTGGAATTACCACACGACACTAAAGCAAGACTGATTATTGCAATCGATGTGAAAGCAAGTAAAACAACACGTTTTTCCATTTTCCTTAATTCCGCAGCACTACTTTTTAATAATATCTGTAAGCTCTCGGGCATCCAAGAGTTGCCGAAGGCTTTGCCATATCAGGAATTACGATTACCCCAGTGCTGTCAAAAAAAAGCAACAATAATTCTTCAATGACATGACAAAAGTACAAAAAAAATACAACCTGCAGTATTTTTTTAAAATAATTGTATAAATTGACACCAGACTTTTGCTTATTTTCGTGTTCAAAGACACAGATACTAAGGTCTATGCTGCTCATAGCAACACAAAAAAATGTAGGGAAAAGAAAAATTTTCAATGTTCAATGTTCAAAGTTCATTTTTTTTTCTTACCTTTGCACCCGCAAACGTGAAAAGCGTTTGATTTTGGATTGGGCTATGGTGTAATGGTAGCACAAGAGGTTTTGGTTCTCTTAGTCTTGGTTCGAACCCAGGTAGTCCAACAATTCGATTAAGCGAGAGCAATATTAAAGCTTGTTTGAATATTGCCGAGCAAGAGAATTGTCGAAGAAAACAAAGTTTTATTCAACATAGCGAAGCGCGATACACAATTGTGTGTCGCGCTTCGCTGTTATAAACAATGAATAAGATATGAAAGGCACCCTCCGCTGAGGGAATTCTTTGCCTCTCGCTCCGCAAAGACACAACATATAAGTGAAAAACGAAAGGTGAAAAGTGAAAAATAATATCTCACAGGAGGATTTACTAAAATCCACAGCAGGATTTGATGAAATCCACAGCAGGATTTGGCAAAATCCACACGAGGATTTCACAAAAGGGACACGTCGTTCTCCCGAAAGGGACGTGTCGTTATCGCGATAGGGACGCGTCCCTATCGCAAACGGGACGCGTCCCTTTTTAGCCTTTCTGCAAGCGACTGAAATACAGTAGCATAGAAATCCGCAAAAACTTCTCTGCAGAAGTTCGCTAACTTCTCTGCAGAACTTCGCCAACTTCTCTGCAGAACTTCGCCAACTTCTGCAGAGAACCGACAGGTCGACGCCAGTCAAGTTTTAGCTCGACGCCAGTCAAGCTTTAGCTCGACGCCAGTCAAGTTGACGAAGTACTCTTGAGCCTCCCTTTCGCGGGCGTGGGCGCAACGCGCACATACCTATATAAAAATGAAAGAATGAAACAATGAAAAAACATAAAAATGCGGGAAAAATGCTTTTTTCTTACATATAATGTGTCTAATCCCCACAAAAAATCTTACCTTTGCAGCGGAAAAGCATAAACAACCTTATGACTATGAAACCTTATGAGGAACCCACAATGACGGTCGTGGAACTGCATCAGCAAACGCACCTGATGGACTTTAGCCGCTCGGGCTATGGCGAAGGAGGCAATGGTTACAGCAGCTCAAGTATGGGCGGACGCTCGGGCTATGGCGAAGGAGGCTACGGCTACGACGACTCCGGAATGGGAAGCCGCTCGGGCTACGGCATGGGCAGCTGGGACGATTCCAACGTCAGCAGCCGCTCGGGCTATGGCGACGGAGGCACGGGATTCGACTGATTGCGCCCTGCCTACTAAACGAACTATTAAACATTAAACATTATAGACAATGAAAAACATTAAGTATCTTGGCACGTTGTTGCTCTTGGCGATGGCCTGGGCGTGCAGTAACGACAATGAAATCGTTAAACCCGAGTCTGTGCAACCCGCCTCTGATGGCATCACCTTCACCGCCACCTTCGGCGTGAAGAACGGCACCAGCCGCGCCCTCAGCGACCCGGGCGACGGCACGCTCACGGCCTCCTGGCAACAGGGCGAAGAGATTGCCATCGTCTTCGGCGGCGACAAGTACACGGCTACAGTTACCGAAGTGGATGCGGACGGAAGTGCTACCGTAACCGCCACGCTCCCCGCAGGAACGCCCAACAATCAGCCGGTCATCTACATCTATCCCGCTTCGGCTGCCGACGGCAACGGATTGCGTGGCGATGTACTCAGCTCTCAGGACGGCACGCTCGCCACACTGAGCAGCACGCTCGACATCGCCACCGCCAAAGGCACTCTCGTTGTTGACGGCACCACGGCACAGCCCAACGGCACCGTTACGCTCATGAACCAGTTCGCCATCTGCAAGTTCCAGTTCACTGACGAGAACGACCAAGCCATCAGCGACATTACAAGCCTCACCATTACCGACCTCGCCACGACCGAAGTGATTACCGTCACCACGCCTTCCCCGATGGCCTCGGTCTATGTAGCGATGATGCCCTCGAACAACAGCACAAAGTTCGAAGTGACGGATGCCGAAGGCAATATTTATCAGAAGACCTCCAGCGCACATCTGGAAGCCGGCATGTTCTATCGTCCTACGCTCAAGGCGATTTTCTTTGACGATCCACTCAAGACTCCTCTTACCTTCGAGGCCAAGGAGGCCGGGGCAATAGTTGGTGTATTTGTCTTTGAGGGCACTCACACCACACAATTACAATACAAATTAAACGGCGACGAATGGAAGGACTACACGCTAAATGATGAAATCATCCTCGAAAATATTGGCGACAAGGTGTCGTTCCGAGGCGACAATCATGGGACAGAAGGAGATGCTTTGGATCCTATCAGGTGTACCGCACCTTGCTACATTTATGGCAACGTCATGAGCCTCCTCTATAAGGAGAACTTCGCCACAGCCACAACTTTGCCGAGAAATTACATTTTTTATGGCTTGTTAAGTGGTAATGAAGATTATCTAATGCCCATTTACAGTCACCCCACTAAAGATGTGCTGCTGCCCGCCACAACGCTGACAGAACAGTGCTATAGGATTATGTTCGCTTACTCCTGCTTGAGCAGAGCACCAATGCTCCCAGCAGAAACGCTGTCTTATCAGTGCTATGGCAATATGTTCGAAGGCTGCACCAGCCTGACTAGCGCACCCACAACGCTGCCTGCCACAACACTGACAGAATTTTGCTATGGCGGTATGTTCAGTGGCTGCACCAGCCTGAAAACCGCACCTGTGCTGCCCGCTCCCACACTGGTCAATGCTTGCTATTATGGTATGTTCAACGGCTGCTCAAGCCTGAACAATGTTGAATGCCTCGCCACAAATCTTGGGTCCTCCACCACATACACTTGGCTCAATGGCGTACCCTCCACAGGCACCTTCACCAAGAAAGCAGGTGTAACCTGGCCCACAGGCGCCAGCGGCATCCCCGAGGGCTGGACAGTCGTGGAAGAGTAAAGTTGATACCTCTCAATCCATATGCGTCTGATTCTTTCAGGCGCATATTTTTTGCCCTTACTTCATCCACGTCACCCCTCACCAACCCAAAACACTCGCGTACGTGCGCACGCAGTACATAATAAATAAATATATAATGTGTGGCGAAGAATGAAGAATTTTAGGAGAAAGTACATTTTTCTATATATATAATGTGTAAATTAGAAAAAAAGCCTTACCTTTGCAGCCGCTAAAT
>JAFYFI010000075.1 GCA_017543785.1 Alloprevotella sp. | reverse complement strand
CAAAATAGAGCACAAAATTGAGGAATTTTTGCGAAGATTTTGACTCTTCGAAAATCCGATAAAGAAATTTTCGGATTACTCAAAGTAATTCTGGAATCCAACAAAGAAATTCTGAAATTCCTCAAATAAATTTTCATGTTTTTGAGACCAAAAATCGCGGAAAAGTGGCTCGGATTTTCAAAAATCAAACGAAAATCTGAGCTAAATTTTTGTATCGCCCTGAAAATCAGCCATTTCCGCAAATTGCGAAAAACGGGCATTTTTCGGAACTTTTTTCGTGGAGATGATTTTGTTGGCACTCCTGAGGCACTTAAAACAGGGGGTCTGAGATAAAGGATTTTTACAAGTTCTTGTGCGCAAGGCAAAAAAATGTCCTAAGTAGTCTCGGTTGCCAATATTTTTCAGGCAACGTGGACTACTTAGGACTATGTTTGTATGGATTTCTTTACTTTTTTGGTTTATTGTAAAGATGCATCTTTAGGGCATGCTTCGCGCAGATATTCGAGTAGCATGTGTATGGCAACAGAAGTTGCTGAGGCTAGGTTTTGGTCGCGTCCATTGTCCTCGGAAAGTTTCCTGGTGATGATGTTTCCTTCGCAACCTACAGCTATCCAGATGGTACCAACAAGGACATTGCCGTTGGGAGAGCCGCCAGGGCCAGCATAGCCAGTAATGGCTACAGCATAGTTGGTATTGAAAAGTTTGTTTGCCCCGATAACCATCTGGCGGGCTACTTCTTCGCAAACGGGTGTTTCACGCTCCATCAGTTCTGCGCTGACACCCAATAGCTGTGTCTTTATTTCTTCGGCATAGCAGCAAAGACCTCCTTTATAGTATATAGAGCTTCCTGGTGCTGCGGTTATGATTGTTGCTATTCGCCCGGCGGTACAACTTTCTGCTGTAGAGATTGTTTTCTCTGATGTCCATAGAATTTTGTTTATCTCTCTGCTGGCGAGTTTTAAGTCTAGTTCCATTGTGATATTTTATTTTATGGGGAGTGGGGTTATACGGGTTTTATTCCAACTTTGGAGTAGGCTGGTTTGTCTAATGGGCAGAAGTCTTTGTCCAGATATTTGTAATATCCTGTAATGGCTATCATTGCTGCATTGTCAGTAGTGAAGCTGAATGGCGGGATATATACTTTCCAGTTTCCTGCTTTTTCTTGATTGAGAAATGCCTGGCGCAGGGCAGTGTTGGCACTTACACCTCCGCTTAGGGCTACATGGCGTATGCCTGTTTGTTTTACGGCTAGCTTGAGCTTTTTCATCAAGATGTCAACTATCGTCTTTTCCAATGAAGCCGCAAGGTCTTCTTTGTGATGCTCTACGAAGAGTGCGTCTTTCTTCAGCTCATCGCGAAGGAAATACAGAAAAGAGGTTTTCAGTCCTGAAAAACTATAGTCGAGGTTTTTTACGTTAGGCTTGGCAAATGTGTATGCATCGGGATTACCTTTCCTTGCCAGTTTGTCGATTATGGGACCTCCAGGATAACCGAATCCCATTACTTTTGAGCATTTGTCCATTGCTTCTCCTGCTGCGTCGTCGATGGTTTGCCCGAGGATAGTCATTTTGTTGTAGGCATCAACGCGCAGAATTTGCGAGTTCCCACCGCTAACGAGTAGGCAAAGGAAGGGGTACTCCAATGCCTGAGTGAGCTGGTTTGCCATGACGTGACCTTGCAGATGATTGGCTTCGATGAGTGGTATGCCAAGACTGGCAGCAAGTCCCTTGGCAAAACTCACGCCTACAAGCAGAGAACCCATGAGTCCTGGACCTAGGGTGACGCAGACGGCTGAGAGTTCTTCCTTGCTGACGCCTGCTTCCTTCAGGGCTGTGCTTACTACGGGAACTATGTTTTGCTGATGTGCCCGACTTGCAAGTTCGGGTACTACTCCTCCATAGTTTTCGTGCACTTTTTGCGAAGCGGTGACATTTGAGAGTAATTTCCCATCGCGTATCACGGCTGCTCCAGTATCATCACAGCTCGACTCAATGCCGAGTATCGTTATGCTCATTTTTTATGGTTCCTTTAGATATCCTAGATATTCTAGATTCTCTAGATGTTCTAGCTTTTCCAGATTTCCTTGCTGCTACTTGCTCTTTAGCTCCTGAAATTGTTTAATGTTTCTGAAGTGAAGTTTTTGATGTAGGCAGCTTTTCCTGCAACATTTTCTTCCGCCATACGGACGTAAACGTTGGCGCTTTTCTCGAAGAGTTCGGGGCAGCGTGTGGCATCGTCGAGGATAAGAAGAGACATGATGATTTCTGCTGTCATGTCGTAGAGTCGGCGTGCCAGGAAGTCTTGCATTTCCTGGTCGGCTGCTTCTTTCACTCTAGCTAGGCTTTCTTCGTATTGAGCTACCATCTCTTCTACATGTGCGTGCAAGGGACGTAGCTCCTCACTTACGTTTCGCTCTAGCATTTCTTTTATTATATTGAGGTATGTGCCATTGGAGATATATCGCGCTGCAGCTACGACCTGAAGTTGTGTGGTACCTTCATATATAGAGAAGATGCGTGCGTCGCGCATGAGCCTCTGGCTCTTGTACTCCATGATGAAGCCACTGCCTCCATGAACACTAACTGCATCGTAGGCGTTTTGGTTGGCATATTCGGAGTTCATTCCTTTAGCCACAGGCGTGAAGGCATCTGCTAGGCGCTGATATTTCTTCATTTCTTGTTTTTCTTCAGCAGTGAGGCTGCGGTCGCGTTGGATGTCTTCGAGGCATTTGTATATATCCACATAGCGTGCTGTCTGGTAGAGAAGTGAACGTCCAGCATCAAGCTTTGCTTTCATGCGAGAGAGCATATCATAGACAGCGGGGAAGTTTATAATCTTCTGACCAAACTGCTGGCGGTCGTTGGCGTAGGAGAGTGCTTCGTTGTAGGCTTCTTGTGAGAGTCCTACGCTTTGTGCAGCAATGCCAAGACGGGCTCCGTTCATAAGTGCCATGACATATTTGATGAGTCCCATGCGAGTGCTACCGCAGAGCTGGGCTTTGGCATTTTTGTAAGTCAGTTCGCATGTGGGCGAGCCATGGATGCCGAGTTTATGCTCTATGTGGCGCACATCGACACCGCCATCACGCTTGTCGTAGATGAACATAGATAGTCCGCGGCCGTCGGTGGTGCCTTCCTCCGAACGGGCGAGAACGAGGTGTATGTCGGAGTCGCCATTGGTGATGAAACGCTTCACACCGTTCAGCCTCCAGCAATCGTTTTCTTCGTCGCGTGTAGCCTTGAGCATTACGCGTTGGAGGTCGCTACCGGCATCTGGCTCTGTAAGGTCCATTGACATGCTTTCGCCTTGGCAAACACGAGGGATGAATTCCTGACGTTGTTCTTCTGAGCCAAATTCGTAGAGTGTGTCTATACAACTTTGCAGACTCCAGATATTTTGAAATCCTGCATCGGCGGCAGAAATTACTTCGCTAAGCATGGAGAACACAGCATTGGGAAGATTCAATCCGCCATATCGACGCGGCATGGAAACGCCCCATAGACCAGCTTTCTTTGTTGCTTCTATATTCTCAAATGTCTTGGAAGCATAAATCATACGCCCATTTTCAAGATGGGGACCTTCAAGGTCAACGCTTTCGCTGTTGGGCTCGATGATGTTGGCAGCTACATCGCCAGTAATCTCCAAGACGCGACGGTAGTTTTCCATTGCATCTTCGAAATCTACTGGAGCGTAGTCATATTTATCCTTATCGGCGTAGTCCTTTTCGCGCAGGTCCACAACGCGCTTCATTTCGGGATGGTTCAGATGGAAACCTATCTCGGGGTGATCGGTATAATAGTTTGCCATATTTATTCTTTGTTTTCTTGATTCTTCTTATAAATTCTTCCTCCTATTCTTGAGCTAGAAACACCACCCAACACAAAAGCACAAAAGTTTACTAATGCTGCAAACTTTATGTTACCTGTTGTAGTAAGGTAATAGGCTATGCCGAGCAGTGTAATGGCACAGATAAGAAGGAAATAATCTAATGCTTTCATCTTACTTCGAGTTCTGCTTGTAGTACTTAATCAGCTTGGGAACAACCTCTTCCACAGTACCAACAATCACATAGTCAGCGATGCGGTTGATAGGAGCATCGGGGTCGGAATTTACGGATATGATAATTTTGGAATCCTGCATGCCGGCGATGTGCTGTATCTGACCGCTGATGCCGCATGCTATATAGACTTTGGGGTGTACGGTGACACCTGTCTGACCTATCTGGCGGTCGTGGTCGCAGAAGCCTGCATCAACTGCAGCGCGACTTGCGCCGACTTCACCGTGCAGTACCTTGGCGAGTTCGAAGAGCATGTCAAAGTTTTCCTTGGAGCCTACGCCGTAGCCACCTGCTACTACAATAGGGGCACCTTTCAGGTTGTGCTTGGCTGCTTCCACATGGCGTTCAATAACTTTCACAACGTAGTCTTCTGCGGGAACAAAGTTGGCGACGTTTTCATAAACCACTTCGCAGTTGTAGTTGGAATCGAGAATCTCAGCCTTCATTACGCCTGAACGCACTGTAGCCATCTGTGGGCGGTGGTCGGGATTGACAATAGTAGCAACTATGTTGCCTCCGAATGCTGGACGAATCTGGTAGAGCAGATTTTCATAGTGCTTGCCAGCCTTCTTGTCGTCGTATTCACCTATCTCCAACTGTGTGCAGTCGGCGGTCAATCCGCTTGTCAGTGAACTGCTGACACGCGGACCGAGGTCGCGTCCTATGACGGTGGCGCCCATGAGGCATATCTGGGGCTGTTCGCGTTTGAAGAGTTCTACGAGGATATCTGTGTGGGGCTTGGAGGTGTAGGGAAAAAGTCCTTCAGCATCAAAAACAAAAAGTTTGTCCACACCATAAGGTATTATTTGCTTTTCTACTTTTCCTTTGATTCCAGTGCCTGCTACTACAGCGTGGAGTTCAACGCCAAGTTCGTTGGCTAGTTTCCTACCTTTTGTCAGAAGTTCCTGTGAAACTTCTTTGACCTCACTTTTTTCTATTTCTATATATACGAAAACGTTATGCATGTCAGCCAATTATTTTTTCGTTTAACAGTTCTTGAACTAGTCCGTTGATATCCTCATCAGAACCTGTGAGAGTTTTACTTTCTTTTGCTTTGAAAGCAATGTTTTGTACGGCTTTCACCTTTGTAGGGCTACCTGCCAATCCACATTGGTTGTAGTCGCCGTCGATGTCTGCCACTGTCCATTGTGTCACTGTGAGGTATGGCTTCTTTTCATATTCCTCAGCATAGGGCATGTCTTCTGTGCGTTCCATGGGAGCTGTTGCACGCTTGTATTTCATCACCAGCTTTGCGTTTTGTGGGCGGCAGGGGGCTGCGTCACCATTCACGGTTAGCAAGATGGGCAGTGGAGCCTGAACCTTTTCTACACCGCCGTCTATGTGGCGCGTTACGGTTATAAGTCCGTCCTTAACTTCGTCAATGCTGTTGACATAGGTAATTTGATTGAGGTCCAGTTTCTGAGCTACTTGCGGTCCCACTTGTGCGGTGTCGCCGTCTATGGCTTGGCGTCCACCTATGACGATGTCGGGGATGCCTATTTTTCGGATTGCTGTAGCGAGGGCATAGCTTGTAGCCAGGGTGTCGGCACCAGCAAAAGCACGGTCACTAAGCAGATAGCCGCCGTCGGCACCTCTATAAAGTCCTTCGCGTATCACTTCCGTTGCGCGGGCAGGTCCCATCGTCAGTACATGCACTGTGGAGCCAGGGAATTGGTCTTTCAGTCGTAATGCCTGTTCAAGGGCATTCATATCTTCTGGATTGAAAATCGCGGGTAAGGCAGAGCGGTTTACCGTTCCTTCCGGTGTCATGGCATCGGAGCCCACATTTCTTGTGTCAGGCACTTGCTTGGCAAGTACAATGATTTTTAAACTCATATAGTTTGTTATTATAACTTATTTTTTACGGGTGCAAAAATAGGGCATTCTCTCCATACGGCAAAAAAAATCTTGCTTTGCTGAGCCGCAGTCTGAAAGAAAACATCTGTATTTATACGAATACAACTTCTTTGAATGTATATGATCGAGTCTCGCCATCCGACAGTTTCAGTATAAGTCTTCCGTCCGGACATACATCGTCTATCGTTGCCATGAAACATCCCCCTGCATCTCGGTAAGAATGTTCACTATTGCGTCTATACATGTTCTGCAGATATATTTCGTGGAGTTTTTCTTGAGAGTACGAATTAGCCATTAAAGTAGTCCAGTTTTTCATGAAACTTTCCAATAAGAGAAAACGGGGAAAGTCATAGCCGGAAATCAAACTTAGAGAAACTGGATTGGGAGCGTCACTTCGAAAAATGCGTTGATTGACATTGAGTCCTATGCCGAGCGAGGTGCGACTTATATAGCCTTGCTTTATGTCGTGTTCTAACAACATTCCTGCAAGTTTCTGGTCTTCAAAATAGATGTCATTTGGCCATTTTATGGTAATACGTGATCTAAGCTCAGGTTCCAGCACCGACTTACAAGTCTCGCTAAGGGCAATGGCTGCTATCTGGGATAGTATGAATTGCTTGTTTGCATGCAGATGTTGAGGATTAAAAATCATGGAAAACATTAGATTCTTTCCGTTCTCGCTTTCCCAATGATTTCCACGCTGACCTCGTCCGGCGCGCTGAAGGTCAGTGGAAATCAAAACGCACCTCTTGCCGTCGAGCAACGTGTTTCGAGCCTCCTCCATTGTGCTGCCACAAACATTCAGGTGTATGTAAGCTGTATCATCAGGAAGATTGTTGGAAAGAAATGCAATTTGGCTCTTTTTGGGAGTGTTGCGCAGGGTCTCACCATAAGCATGAGTTATGAGTCGGAAAATTGTAGCATCATCTGCGTCGGCATTAAAGGTTACTTCATTCCAAGTAGTCTTGCAGAAATACCTTGGTACGCTTACCGCATTAAAGCGAGAGCGTAATTCTTCTGCAAGTGATGGATGACACTTGAGCGTAACGCAGTCTGGTCTTTCCATGGAGAGTACAGCAAAAATCTTTCCTAAGACTTTGAACACTAGCGTAGTGTCATCAAAAGGAAAGCTTTCTTCTGCCCCTTTCATGGTAAGGCAATATTCGCGTACAGCTTCTATGTTCATGTGGGAAATGCAGAGAAAATAATTAATAATACCGCTTTTTGCGAGCTACACTTTGAGAGGAATAGACATCTCGATAGTGCCTAACCTCGTATGGGGGCTCCTGGCCTACCACTGTGATAACATCAAACCTGCAAGGTGCGTCAATACCGTTATATAAAAGATAAGCCTCAGCGGCTTCAATAATGTTGGTCTTCTTTTTCATGTCCACAGCGCCAAGGGCCGTGTTCAGATCCGTTTCATGCTGACGAGTCTTCACCTCAACGAAAACAATCTCTCCGTAGTGGTCGGCAATAATGTCCACCTCCAAGTGTCCCTTGCGCCAGTTGCGCTCCAACAGCCTATATTCGTTCTCTGTTAGATACTGGCATGCCAGTTCCTCGCCTAAAGAACCAAAGTCATTGTGAAGTGCCATTGAGGTTGATTATACGTTAATTTATCTTTTCTTTTTGAAGAAATCCCTCATCAGCTCCGCACACTCTTCTGCCAATACACCCTGACGTACCTCAGTCTTGGGGTGTAGGGCATTCGGAGCAAAGGCAGAATATCCACGCTTATCATCGGTAGCTCCATACACAAGTCTGCCAAGTTGTGCCCATCCTAGAGCGCCAGCACACATCACACAAGGCTCCACAGTGACGTAAAGTGTGCAACTTTCAAGATATTTTCCGCCAAGAAAATCTGCTGCCGCCGTAATAGCTTGCATCTCCGCATGGGCAGTGACGTCATGGAGTCTCTCGGTTAAGTTGTGTGCTCTCGCAATGATACGGTCACCACATACGACGACAGCACCTACTGGGACCTCGTCTTCGTTAAACGAAATCCGGGCTTCATCGAGAGCTCTCTTCATGAAATCCTCATCAGACATGCTATGCCGTTATTTTAAGTTTATGTGTGTTAAGAAAAAGAACCTATGGTTCCCTTAGTGTGGTAAATACCCCTTTCTCAATTCTCTTCCATCGGGAACAAACCATAAAGCTTGCCGTCTATCATGTCGGTGATAGTCTGGAAGTGTTGCGGGTCACTCTCAAAATGAGTGCTGTCACCGTCAACGATGATGAGTTGTCCCGTATAAGTTTTTATCCATGACTCATAGCGCTCATTGAGGTTTTTGAGATATTCCAGCGACATTGTCTGTTCAAATTCCCTGCCACGTTTCTGAATGTGTGCTACGAGATTTGGAATGGTGGAACGAATATAAATCATGAGGTCAGGTAGCTTCACGAGCGACATCATAAGATCGAATAGCTCCGTGTAGTTGTCGAAATCGCGCTGACTCATCATCCCCATGTCATGGAGGTTAGTAGCAAAGATACGAGCATCCTCAAAAATTGTGCGGTCCTGAATGATGACATCGTCACTTTTTGAAATTTCTACAACCTCCTTAAAGCGCTTGTTTAGAAAATATACCTGCAGGTTGAAACTCCATCTAGCCATATCGGCATAGAAGTCTTCCAAGTAAGCATTGTGCTCCACGGGTTCAAAGCGTGGAGTCCAGCCATAGTGCTTAGCAAGCATCTTTGTAAGCGTTGTTTTTCCGCTACCAATGTTTCCAGCTATTGCAATGTGCATGACAGTATGGTTTTAAAAAGTCTATATATTTCAGTTGTTTATACGAAGAGCCCAAACAGTTCCGCATCAATTCGGTCGATAATGCCTTTGAAGTCCTCAGGTCGGTTCTGATAGTCTAACTTGTCGACCTCAATGGTCAAAACCCGCCCCTTATAGCTATTGAATATAAAATTTTCGTATCTATCGTTAAGATTAGTCAGATATTCCAACGAAATGCCTTGTTCGTAGTCTCTTCCACGTTTTTGAATGTTCGCTACCAAGTGTGGCACCGATGAACGCAGATAAATCATAAGGTCGGGCATCTTCGCCACCATCATCATCGACTCAAATAGTTCCATGTATGTGTCAAAGTCGCGGTCGGACAACTGTCCCATAGCTCTGTTGTTGGCAGCAAAAACATACACTCCCTCAAAGATTGATCGATCCTGGATGATTGTTTCCGAAGTTTCATTTATCGCCAACAAATCCTTGAAACGTTCCTTAAGAAAAAATACCTCCAGATTGAAAGACCATCTGGATATGTCCTTATAATAATCTTCCAAATACGGATTTTCGTCAACACTTTCAAAGCGAGCCCTCCATCCGTAGTGCCTGGACAGCATGTTGGTAAGAGTAGTCTTACCGCTTCCCATATTTCCTGAAATGGCGATATACATCTTTATATATATAAGGAGTAAAAATGCGAAAAAATATCGGGGTTTATTGCAAAGGTTTTCTAACCAATACCCCTAAAATTTAAATCACACCGCAAAGATAATATTTTTATAAAAATCATATTACTCTTATTTGAAAAACTTTATACCCTGCGTCTATCATTTAGCATATATTTTTGAAACAGGCAGGTATTACCTTTTTAGAAATATAGGTTTTGTTACATTATCAACAAAAAAACCTTCTTTACGCCCGCGCGCGTACAGAATTTTTATAGTATTTTTGCGCAGCAATTTTAGTTTCGGACTTTTTGGAATAGCTGATTCTCTTAACTTGTCGGCATAACCATTTTAAGACCATACACCTTGATAAAGAAGATAGACATTTTTGTTCTTAAGAAGTTTCTCCTTATTTTTACAGGGAGTTTCTTCATCACAATCTTTGTCTTCATGATGCAGTTCACGTGGCGATACGTTGACGAGCTCATAGGCAAGGGGCTGACTCTTGAGGTGCTGGCGGAGTTCTATTGGTTTATGACTTTGACCCTAGTTTCTTCATCTTTGCCTCTAGCAGTGCTTTTGGCTTCTCTGATCTCGTTTGGGAACATGGGTGAGCAACTGGAACTGCTTGCAATGAAGGCTGCTGGAATTCCTTTGCTGCGAATAATGGCGCCTATATTTGTTCTTGTGACAGGGATGGCTGTAACGTCTTTCTATTTTCAGAATAAAATTTCACCTGAGGCAAAACTGAAGTTAGAAGCTCTTGTGTTGAGCATGAAGCAAACATCTCCTGCGTTGGAGATTCCTGAGGGCGTTTTCTACAATGGTGTGCCGGGATTTAGTCTTTTCGTGGAGAAAAAGAATGTCTCGACAGGTAAGTTGTATAACATTATGATTTACAAGACCGATCAGGGTTTTGATCGTGCGCAGATTGTTGTCGCTGATTCGGGGCGTATGGAGGTTACAGATGACCGTATGCACCTTGTCCTGGACATTTGGGACGGTGAGCAGTTCGAAAATCTGCAGGCTAAGGATATGCAGGCTATGGGGACGACAAATCAGCCCTATGACAGAGAGACGTTCAGATATAAGCGTTTTATAATAGATTTTGACTCTAATTTTGAAAAGCTCGACGAAGAGCAACTTCGCAATATGGCTACGGCTAAGAATCTTACTGAGCTTCGCAATAGTGTTGACTCGGCTAATGCTCAGTTGGACAGCATGGGTCGGTCTTATTACGAGGAGGCAAAGGTGAGATTCTTTCCTGCTTCTAGGCTAAAAGCAAAGAAACATGTAGAGAGAGTGCTAGCCTTCGACTCTGTCATGGCTTCGCTTCCTGCCGATGTGAGAAATCGTGTGGTGGAGACTGCTCGCACCAATGTTTCGACGCTTGCTGCCGAGGTTGAGTGGAAAGGTGTAGTGGTTGGTGATAGTGAGCGTTTTGTGCGGCGTCATGAAATTGCCTGGCATGAGAAGTTTACTCTCTCGCTGGCTTGCTTGCTGTTCTTCTTCGTTGGAGCTCCTCTGGGAGCTATCATTCGCAAGGGCGGTCTGGGTATGCCGGCTGTGATTTCGGTGATAATCTTCATTATTTACTACGTTATCAATACTAGTGGTATGAAGATGGCGCGCGATGGATCGTGGAACATGGTTTATGGTATGTGGGTCTCAACGGGAATATTGCTTCCTTTGGGAGTGTTCCTTACCTACAAAGCTAATAGCGATTCCGTGGTGTTTAACTTTGATTTGTATTCAGCTCTATTGAAGCGTTTCCTGGGCATTAGGTCAAAGAGGAATGTTTTCAGAAAAGAGGTAATTATTGAAGATCCAGATTATGAAGGCGATGTGGAACGTTTGAAGGCACTGAAGAAGAAATGTATTGCTTATGTGTCTGAAAAGAGGCTACATATTGCTCCTAATTATCTGACATTGTTCTTTGGGCACGAAACGGATCATCTTGTCGAGAATATTGCTGTCGAGACGGAGGCTATTGTTGAGGATTTGTCGAATTCAAAAGATGCTAAAGTTCTTCATGGCATTGAAGGTCTGCCGCAGATATATGCTAAAGCCCATTTGTCTCCATTTGAGAATAAAAATGTAAATGTAGCATTTGGAATAATATTCCCTTTAGGGATAGTCTTATGGTTGCGCATCTGGTTCTTCCGCTTGAGACTGTATAGGGATCTGAAGCAGACAATAAAGTCTGCTGATTACTTATTGACACTTTTGGAAAAGGGTTCTTAGGCTTTTGTAAGCAATACAACTCTAAAACTCAAAACTAAAAAAACCAAAATATGGATAAATTTCGACTTGCAACTGTTGAGGAAGCTTTGGAAGATTTCAAGGCTGGCAAGTTTGTTGTTGTTGTTGATGACGAGGATCGAGAAAATGAGGGCGATCAGGTGATGGCTGCAGAGTTTGTCACGCCAGAGAGTGTCAACTTCATGCTTCGTTGGGGACGTGGTGTGCTATGTGCTCCTATAACTATAGAACGTTGCCGCCAACTGGGACTCCCTCATCAGGTTGAAGAGAATACAAGCATGCTTGGAACTCCCTTTACCGTAACTGTAGATAAGCTTGAGGGCTGTACTACAGGAGTTAGCAGCAGTGACCGTGCAGCAACGATACGTGCCCTTGCTGATCCTAATGCCACTGCAGAAATGTTCGGTCGCCCCGGGCATATAAATCCTCTCTATGCTCAAGACCGTGGTGTATTGGCTCGTGCTGGGCATACGGAGGCATCAGTAGATCTTGCCCGTCTTGCTGGGCTGCAACCTGCCGCCTGTCTGATTGAGATTCTCAATGAGGATGGTACTATGGCTCGTATGCCACAGCTGATGGAATTTGCAGGAAAGCATGGGTTGAAGGTCCTCACCATAAGAGATCTCATAGCATATCGCCTGAAGAGAGAGTGCTTAGTGGAGCAAGGGGAGAAAGTGAAAATGCCTACTGCCTACGGCGATTTCCATTTGATACCTTTCAGACAGAAGAGTAATGGTCTGGAGCATGTGGCTCTTATAAAGGGTTCATGGCAGCCTAACGAACCAATTCTTGTGCGCGTACATTCTTCGTGTGTGACTGGCGATATCTTCGGAAGTCATCGTTGTGATTGTGGAGAGCAATTGCATAAGGCTATGCAGATGGTCAACGAGGCGGGAAAAGGTGTTGTACTCTATCTGAATCAGGAAGGCAGAGGCATAGGTCTCATGGCAAAGATTGCAGCATACAAACTTCAGGAGGAAGGCTACGACACAGTGGATGCCAACATTCATCTTGGTTTTGACCCCGATGAGAGAGACTATGGCGTAGGTGCTCAAATTCTCAACTTGCTTGATGTTCATAAGCTACGTCTGTTGACGAATAATCCTGTAAAAAGAGTTGGACTTGAAGCTTATGGTTTGGAAATAGTTGAAAACGTACCCATAGAGATTGAGCCTAATCCATACAATGCTCAATATCTGAGGACAAAGAAAGAGCGAATGGGGCACACTCTGCACTTTAAGAAATAAATTTTGGTTTTTTTCAGATTCTCCAGATTTTGAGTACTCCTATAAGGAACATGAAATCTTATAGATATAAAGTTATGCATAAGTTAGATGTCAAGACTTTTTTTGTAGCAATGTTCATGCTGATTATTATGCCTTCATGTCATAATGGACGTGTTAAGGCTCAGGTTGAGCAGCAAATGGCAGACACTGTTGTCACCCAACGAGTGACGCTGCTTTTTGCTGGCGACCTTATGCAGCATATTACTCAGATAAATGCTGCAAAGACAAAGGCAGGTAGCTATGATTATTCATCATACTTCGACAAAGTTTCGCCATACATTCAGAGTTTTGACTTAGCCATTGCTAATCTGGAAGTAACACTTGGAGGAAAACCCTATTCAGGCTATCCTCGATTCTGTGCCCCGGACGAATATCTGTTTGCCATAAGAGATGCAGGTTTCGACATTTTGGAAACTGCAAACAACCATAGTGCAGACAAGGGACAGAGGGGGATAGAGCGGACCATCCAAATGCTCGACAGTTTAAAGATGTCGCACTTTGGTACATATATAAATGAAAATGAGAGAGAAAAAAACTATCCATTGCTTGTAGAAAAAAATGGAATAAAAATAGTTTTCCTAAACTATACCTATGACACAAATGGAATCCCAGTTCCTGCTCCTAATGTGGTAAATCTAATAGATAAGCAGCAGATGGCACTTGACATAGCAAAAGCTAAGGCAATGAACCCTGACGTAATAATTGCATGTATGCATTGGGGCATTGAATATGCCATGGTGCCTAATGCTGCTCAACGTGAACTTGCTGATTGGTTATTTTCACAAGGCGTAACGCATGTCATAGGCGGGCATCCTCATGTAGTTCAGCCATTGGAGTTGCGCACAGACACAAATGGGGCTAAACATCTTCTTGCTTATTCTCTCGGTAATTTTATTTCAAATCAGTGGATGGAAAACTCCGATGGGGGAATGGTGGTGAGTATGACTCTGGAAAAAGATAGTGTAACTCGTTTAGCAGACTGCAATTATTCTCTAGTGTGGGTTTCAAGACCACCAGTGTCCCACCAAAAGAATCATCGCTTGTATCCTGTTGGCTACCCCGACGAGAAACTAAATGCTGAAGAAAGGCGTAAGATGAAAGTATTCTCTGGAAACGCGCGCCGACTTTTTCAAAAGCATAATGTAGGTGATATACAAGAACATTTTATAAAATAACATAAAAAACAGATATAAAATCATGCAACTATCCGAACGCATAAAATCCCTTCAGCCCTCTGCAACACTACTAATGGCACAGAAGAGTGCCGAACTCAAAGCAAAGGGCATAGATGTAATAAATCTCTCGCTTGGTGAGCCAGATTTTCCTACACCACAACATATCAAAAATGCAGCTAAACAAGCTATCGACAATAATATTACAACATACTCTCCAGTTGCTGGTTATGCCTCTTTGAAGCAGGCAATAGTAAGCAAGTTGCAGAGCGAAAACGGATTGACATACGCTGCAGAGCAAATTTCGGTTTCCAACGGAGCAAAACAAGCCATTTGCAATGCAATTCTGTCTGTCGTAAATCCAGACGACGAGGTGATAATACCTGCTCCCTATTGGGTTAGTTATCCTCAAATGGTGCTTTTAGCTGGTGGTGTTCCTGTTTCGGTCAAGACTACTATCCAGCAGGACTTCAAACTAACACCTTCGCAGTTGGCAGATGCTATAAATTCGAGGACAAAAGCTATCATTCTCTGTTCTCCCAGCAATCCCACAGGGGCAGTCTATTCAAGGGAAGAGCTTGGAGCTTTAGCTGATGTACTGAAAAAACATCCGGATGTTTTTGTCATTTCTGATGAGATATATGAGCACATTAACTATACTGGTAGTCATGCTTCCATCGCTATCTTCGACGGAATGAAAGAGCGCACCGCCGTTGTCAATGGAGTTTCGAAAGCATACGCTATGACAGGTTGGCGTATTGGTTTTCTTGCAGGACCAACTTGGCTTGTTGCTGGTTGCAACAAACTTCAAGGTCAGTACACCAGCGGTGCTAGTTCTATAAGTCAGATGGCAGCCTTGGAGGCTTTCAGTGCCAGTCAGGACTGCGTAGAAGAAATGCGAAAGCATTTTGAAAGGCGGAGAGATCTCATCGTTAGTCTTGCAAGCAAGATTGAAGGTTTGCAGGTCAACATACCACAAGGTGCTTTTTATCTCTTCCCCCAATGCAGTAGCTTCTTTGGTACCAGATATGGTGATAAAGTTATTGCATCCTCGTCCGACTTGGCACTTTACCTTCTAGAGGAGGCACACGTGGCAACCGTTGGCGGAGATGCTTTTGGCTCGCCGGAATGTTTACGACTAAGTTATGCCACAAGTGATGAAAACATTGTTGAGGCTATGGCGCGAATAGAAAAGGCTTTGAAAAAACTTTCTAAATAAAAGATCGAGTAGGGTAGAGTATACAAACACTTTGATAGAAAACAATTATGAACGAACATATACATTTAATAGATATTGATAAAGTCCTAAGTTCAAAATTAGGGAGAAAGGAACGCTTCGTTCCTCGTTTCCTAGTCAACTGGTTGAAGAAAATCATACACCAGGACGAAATAAACGAATTTCTTACCCGTGAGGGAGATAAACAAGGAGTGGAATGGCTTTGGGACTGTGTAGAGTTCCTCGATATGCAACTTAACATCGAAGGCATAGAGAATCTGCCCTCAGCTACCGACGGCAAACTCTACACCTTTGTATCAAACCATCCACTTGGAGGACAAGATGGTGTGGCCCTGGGCGCAGTGTTGGGAAAACACTACAATGGAAGGATAAAATATTTGGTAAACGACCTGTTGATGAATCTTTACGGACTGGCTCCCCTCTGCATACCAATAAACAAGACTGGCCGACAAGGGCGCAATTTCCCAGCTATAGTCAAGGCAGGATTTGATAGCAAAGATAATATGATTATGTTTCCCGCTGGCCTTTGTAGTCGTAAGCAGAATGGCGTGATACGCGACTTGCCTTGGCAAAAAACCTTCGTGGTGAAAAGTGTGGAGACACATCGTGATGTGGTACCCATTTTTTTCAGTGGCAATAATTCGCAGAAATTCTACAACATTGCCAATTGGTGCAAACGACTTGGACTAAAATTCAATGTGGCAATGCTATTCTTGGTCGACGAAATGTTTAAAAACCGCCATAAGACGTTTACGATAAAGATAGGAAAGCCAATACCATGGCAGCAATTTGACAAGACAAAAAAACCACTTCAGTGGGCGGCATGGGTTCAGGACCGCGTTTACGAACTTTGAAAAAGAAACACATACTATATAAATCATCATGCAAGATATCATATCCCCTATTGACAGGAAAGTCTTGATAGAAGAACTTACTCCCGAGCGTCGACTTCGCACTACAAACAAGGGAGGCAATGAAATATATGTCATCACCCAGCAGCAAGCCCCCAATGTAATGCTGGAAATAGGCAGATTGCGCGAAATAGCCTTTCGCGCAGCTGGTGGAGGAACAGGCAAAGACTGCGATATAGACGAGTTTGATGTAGGCGAGAATGCATATTATCAACTCATCGTGTGGGACCCAGAAAACAAAGTCCTTCTCGGAGGCTATCGTTTCCTTCCTGGTACAGAGTGGAACTATGACGAAATGGGGCAGCCCATACTGGCCACAAGTCACATGTTTCATTTTAGTGACGAGTTCATCCGTAAATACGCACCCAAGACAATAGAACTGGGACGTTCCTTCGTGACACTCGAATATCAAAATACCAGAGCACTAACTCGCGGACTCTTTGCCTTAGACAACCTTTGGGACGGACTAGGTGCTTTGACGGTGATACTTCCCGATCTGAAGTATTTCCTAGGCAAGATGACGATGTATCCCTCTTTTGACCGTCCCGCACGCGACATGATACTTTATTTCCTTCGTAAGCATTTTGATGATAAGGACTGCCTTATTACTCCATACGAACCCATCACCCTCGAAACAGATACCTTCTTCCTACAGCAGATGTTTACCGAGACTGATTTCAAACGCGACTACTACATTTTGAATCGCAACGTCCGCGAGCGCGGCTACAACATACCGCCCCTAGTTAATGCTTACATGAACCTCAGTCCCACTATGCGTTTCTTTGGCACAGCCATCAATCACGAATTTGGAGATGTTGAGGAAACAGGAATACTCATAGACCAAGACGAAATCTTGGAAGAAAAGAAACGCCGCCACATAGACAGTTTCCTGAGTCAGCATCCAGCAGGCTCACGCAATATAATACAAATGATTTTGGGAAGAAAACGAAGAAAATAAATAAACGCACGCATTGCCCCTAGGCTAGCTCTAGAAGAATTAGGTCCTTTAGAATCTCTCGGATTTCTAGAATTTTTAGAATATCTAGCCTTTCAGCTCTCCAGCTACATTTCCATGTTCACGAAGGCACTACATAAAATCCTCCCTTTTTTGGTATTTCTCATGCTCACATCTTGTAGTACTGAGAAGTTTCTGCCCGATGGGGCAACGTTGTTGCGCAAGGTAACACTGCGCAGCGACGACAAGAGCCTTCCGCTGTCCGAGTATCGTCCCTACGTTCGCCAAGAGCCCAATGCACGCTGGTTCAATCTTGTAAAAGTACCCCTGGCACTCTATTCCCTTTCGCCTGCCGACACCACACGCCGCAAGGGACGTTTCTTTCGTAAGATAGGCGAAGCCCCCGTTGTCTATGACCACAGCCTCACCGAATATTCCACCCGCAGCTTGCAGTCAGCTCTCTTTGCTCGAGGGTGGCTCCATGCTAAAGTAACAGCCGACACTACAGTACATCGCCGCAAGACCGATGTAACATATAAGCTTAGCCCAGGGCAGCGCTACCACCTCTCCGATATAACCTACGATTTCGATAATCCCGAGTTGTATTCTGTTCTTCAAGCCTCCCCAGTCCCCTCAGCCCTCCACGAAGGCTCCCCTGTTGATGTAAACCTGCTGTCCGAAGAACGCACCCGTATCGTCTCAGCTTTGCACGAACAAGGATACTATAAAATCAATAAAGAGTACATAACATTCCTAGTCGATACACTTTCAGGCGAAGGAACCGCAAGTCTCACCATACGCTTCTCACCACCACCTGGAGTTGACCACCAAGACACATATAGACAGTTCCGCTTTCACAACATAAGAATACTAGAGGAAGAACCGCTCCACACCACAGCCATTTCCGACACTACAGACTATGACAACCTATCCAAAGGCTACCTAGTTTCACCCTCTGGTAGTTCACGTCCCCTTGTCCAAGAGCTAGGCAAGACGTCACTGCGCCGCAGAGTATATATGAGCAACATAGCACTGCGTCCCGACAGTCTCTATCGAGAGAGCGACTTTCAGCGCACATATTCCAGCCTCAACCGACTCTCGGCGGTGGCCTATACTTCTCTGCGCATACACCCTTCAGTCTACACCGACAGTGCACTTCTTGATGCCGAGATACGTGTCACTCGCAATAAGCCACATTCCGTACGAGCCGAGCTAGAAGGAACCAACACCAACGGAGACCTCGGTGCAGCACTCGTCCTTTCCTATACCAACAGAAACATCTTCCATGGTTCCGAACTATTCAGCATCAAGCTCCGAGGAGCTTACGAAGCCATCACAGGACTCGAAGGATATAACGACGCAAACTATTTCGAATACGGCGCTGAGGCATCCATACAATTTCCACGTCGCCGTCTCCCGTTCACCCAGCGCCGCCGCCGCATCATGGCTGTCTCTTCCCTCAAGTTTATGTTCGACTCACAAGACCGCCCCGAGTTCCATCGCCGAGTGTTCACAGGAGAGTGGACCTATCAGTGGAATTCCCCACGCAAGCCAGGACTTCATCATCGTTTTAGCCCAGTAAGCCTCAACTATATCTTCATGCCATGGATCTCATCTACCTTCCGGCGCGACTACCTTGACGGCGAAGACGCACGCTATTCTATCCTGCGAACAAGCTATGAGGACCTTTTCCTAATGAACTCTACCTACACACTCACCTACAGCTCATCGCAGCGCCATCAGCGCCAGTCCGAACTTTCGGCACTACCTACCATAGCACCTCTTACCGAAGGATGGCAGATAAAGTTTACTATAGAAACAGCAGGAAACTTCCTCTATGCACTATCCAGCATCACTGGAGCACGTCGCAATGAAAATGGGCAATACAAATACCTGAATAACGTATATTCACAATACGTCAAGACCGAAATTGACTTTGCACACATTAAGCGCATTGACCACCGCAACGCCTTTGCTTTCCATGCCTTCTTCGGCATAGCCATACCCTATGGCAACAGTTCCGTCATACCATACGAAAAACGTTACTTTGCTGGAGGAGCAAACTCACTCAGAGGTTGGGGTGTGAGAACTCTAGGACCAGGAAATCGCAACCGTCGCGACGGCAAGATAGATTTTGTCAACCAGACAGGCAATATGAAACTAGACCTCAGCATAGAGTGGCGAACAAAACTATTCTGGAAACTGGAAGGAGCCTTTTTCATTGATGCAGGAAACGTGTGGAACACCCGAACATATCCCGATGACCAAGGAGGAAAGATAGACCTGCGCCACATATATCGCCAAATAGCAGTAAGCTATGGACTGGGACTTCGACTTAATTTCGACTACTTTGTGCTACGTTTCGACGCAGGCATGAAAGCCATCAATCCAGCCTATCCTACCGGACGCGACCACTTCCCAATAATTCATCCACGCTTCTCTCGCGATTTCGCTTTCCATTTCGCTGTAGGACTACCATTCTAATCAAACTAAAGTTCTCCCATACAAAAACATAAATCCCAAACTAAAATGAAAAATCTCACAATCGCATTAGCACTGCTCCTCATCACAACACTTTTTCTGGGATGTAAGCAAAGCACCGAAAACACCCCCAATACCAATGCCACAACGGTGAAAAATGAAGAAACACTCGGCAAAGCACAAATCAAGACACTACCAGTCGATATACAAGGTAAAGACATACTTCAGGAAATCCTTGCGGCGTATCAAGGCAAAGTTGTCCTCGTTGATTTCTGGGCAACATGGTGCCCACCATGCCGCAGAGCACTGTTAGAAATTGACGCCATCAAACCACAGCTAATATCACAGGGGGCAACGTTCATATATATTACAGGCGAGACCTCACCATTAGCAGAATGGCGTCAGACCATCCAGGATGTTGAAGGCGACCACTATCGACTTACCGATGCCCAGTGGGAGAGCCTCCTCACCGAACTCCACGTACCAGGCATACCAGCATACATTCTCGTCGGCAAAGATGGAGAAGAAATCTATTCCAACCTAACCCAAGGCGGTTATCCTGGCAACGCCACACTCAAGCCACTCATCGAAAAAGCACTGTAATTTACCTTTTTAGGTTTATAAATCCTTGGTTTTACTTCGCGCTCAAAAAACTAACACCTCAAAACCCACCATATGTCCATCTTCATAGTTGCAATTTTTTTTATAGCCCTCTTGCTCATAGCTACAGAGCGTATCACTGGTATCAATAAAGCCGCAGTAGCCGTCTTTGCCGCCACCGTCAGCTGGCTTCTCTATGTCAGTTGGGGTTCCGACTTTGTCCTTGCCATGCATGCCGACGAGTTGGCACGCTTCCTTGGTAGCGAACAACTATCGTCTAGTAACGTAAAAGAATTTATCGCAGGCAGCGACATTATCCTTCGCTACACCTTCGAAGCCGCAAGCGTTGTGCTCTTCTTGCTATGCACCACTTCGATAGTAGAAGTACTCGACAACAATGGATGCCTCGATTTCCTCAGCGAAGCACTCTACACCAAGTACCCCCGACGTTTTCTCTGGGGAGTAGCCGCCATCACCTTCACCCTTTCTGCCAACCTCGACAACCTTACCACCATTTGCCTCATGCTAGCCATTATGCACAAGCTCGTGGCAGAGGAAAAGCTACGCTGGACATTTGGCGCCATTATCGTTGTTGCAGCCAACTGCGGAGGAGCCTTCACCGTCATTGGCGACACCACCAGCCTTGCACTTTGGACAAAAGAACTCGTCACTCCCACCACCTATTCAGCCACACTCATCCTCCCCTGCCTTGCAGCCCTGGGCACTATTCTGGCTCTTACACATCCCGCACTGCCACACACAATGAAACTCGTCAGGACACTACCGCCATATCGAGGTGACGACACCATACTTAATAGATGGCAACGCGCGCTTATGCTCTTCGTCGGCATTGGTGGATTGTGGTTCATCCCCACCTTCCATCGCATCACTCACCTTCCACCCTTCTTGGGAGCACTCTGCGTACTCAGCGTCTTGTGGATAGTCGATGAACTATGTAACCGCAAGCTCCTGCGCAGCGACAAGATGATACGCCGTCGCGAGCCACAAGCCCTGCAGTATCAGAATGTGCAGAACATGCTCTTCTTCATCGGTATGACCTTCGCCGTAGGCGCCGTCAACGAGAGTGGCATACTCCCTCGATTCTCTATCTGGGCGACGCAACACCTCCAGGACATCCATCTTATAGGACTTCTCTCAGGCATACTCGCTGCCATATTCAACAACCTGACCATTATGCTCACCGACATAGCAGCATTTTCTGCCCACACTGAGCAGCAGCAGTATGCAGCCGACGGCATCTTCTGGCCATGGATTAGCTACTGCACAGCTATGGGCGGCAGCCTCCTCATAGCAGGCACCCTCGGAGGCTTCGCCTTTTGGAAAATGGAAGAGGTACCCCTGAAGTGGTATCTCCGCAAGTTTTTCCCGAAAGCCCTTGCTGCCTTTGTCGTAGGAGCAATAGTCTTTTGGATAGTAAGGTTCTAGTTTTCTCACTTTATTTACTCCAAACAAACTATCCAGGCACCGTCCTTGCGCAAGTCGCGTACACCAACACCAATGCTGTCTGCTTCAGCCCGAAACCTTCTTCTGTAGAAGTTCGACAGGCTACCATCAAGTACAACGGAATCAGTTTGGAAAACATGGAAAGCCTCACTTAGAGAACGTTTCCAGCCCCTCGCCACGAAAACATAGTCCACTTGAAGAGGAACAGTAGCATCCGTATCTATCGGCTCATACAACAATCCAATTCTGCATCCCCCAAAATCTATCACATGAGGGAAATAGGCAAAAGACTTGCCGATGGATGGTGAAACGAGGAGGGTAGGGGATTTTATCTTGTGACGTTTCCAAAACGTTTTTTCTATTCTCAAAAGAGCAGTATCAATCTTTTGAGGCATCGTTGTCCATAAGTAGCTGCTGTCAGCCGATGCTATCAGGTGTATGGCAGGAACGGGAGGGGTATTGTAGAAAACTATTTGTGGTTTTAGCCTAGTGCGCCATGAATCCCTTGTTTCCGTAAAGACTATACCTGCAAACAAGCACATCAAAGCCACGACAAGGAATGTGTTTCCTCTTGTTTTGCTCTTGTTTTGCCCAACAGGAGCAGTTCTATTGGAGGGTAGAGTATCTGCGTTAAGGGCTTTACTATTAAGAATGAAAGCCCTGCCGCATATCAGCACCCCATACATCATCAAGACAGAGAGAAGAGTGGGGTACAGACTGAGACTTGAATACGGCATAGAGGCAATAGCCTCCAGGCAGGCAAACATGGCATCGAGAAGCAAACCTATGGCAGTAGCTATAAGAGACGATGCACAAGGTACAAGAAAGAAGAGTAGCGATGTTGCCAATAACAGTGCAGTCAGGGGGATTGCTACTAAACTCGCCGCCCAACCCCAAAGCGGAACGACGTGGAACGTATATGCCACCAAAGGCAAGGTGAAAGCTGCCGCCGATATACTCACGCATAACATTTCCCAGATAGCTCTGATGCAACCATACAACTTTCTCTTAATGTATCCCGTTGTTTGGACTTTTAGCTTTGGAAACAAGGGCATAAGCAAAAATATCCCCAAGACCGAAAGGAAGGAAAGCTGAAAACTAATGTCAAAGAGAGCCTCGGGAGAAACAATCAGAATGATGATGGCTGCCAGACACAGATTGTTTATAGAAAAAACGTCTCGCCGCATCACAACTGCGCATTGAACCATGGAATACATAACTGCAGCCCTTATCAGTGATATCGGCATCCCTGCAAGCAATGTGTAGAGCCACGTCATCGCTAGCCCTAAAACAAAACCTGTAATCTCAATTACTCTCCTCTTGCGTCGGTAAGTTTGCGGAATAATAACTCTTGTGAGAAGGAGGTTGTATAGAGATAAGAGTATGCCAAGGTGTAAACCGCTAAGTGCTAAGATGTGTGATGTTCCTGTTTCGCTGAATACCTCCCTGATTTCTGGGTTCAATAGAGACTTGTCGCCAAGTGTGAGGGCAGAAAGTACAGCCATATCTCGCCCTTTGAAGTATGTATCGAATCTTTGTGTAAGGTTTTCGCGCAAACGTGCCATTCTATCTTTCAGCGTAAGATGTGCCCTTCCCGTTTCTCGCCAACTGTTTGCATAGCAAAAAATAGTTCCGCTATATCCATGTTTTAGCAGGTAGTCTGCATAGTCGGTCTCGCCTGGGTTTCCGTTATTTCGCGGAGCGGAAATTTCGCCATGTAGCAAAAGAATGTCCCCACTACCCGGCGGCTCTCCGTTGTGCAACATCAGGGAAGCTCTGATTTTGCTTCCATTCTGCAGGATGATGTCAGTTTGTAGGGTCTTCCTCGACATTTTTACTGAGCCCTCAACTTTTGCGTAGAAGGTCTGAGTAGTGTTTGGCGGAATGGGCTTGATGTTGTTTTCAAAGTTCCAAAACCTCAGCGCACCAGTTGCAATACAAACATTCAGCAAAATAAAGAATAGGATGCGGTGGTAGCTGGAACTCTCTTTGCCGCAGAGCCATGCCGTATAGACCGCTTCGCCTACAAGGATTATGGCTATCCATACACCCCAAGGGAGTATGCCAAATTTTTCAGCAAAGAGAATGCCCACAGATATACTAATAGCAATGTGCGTGAAAACATTTTCTCTGATGAGGGAACGTAAATTTTTAGTTTCACCCATAGGTGGCTTTCTTATTTTGATAGTTTTCTCTACGAGACTTTTAAGACAGTTTGGCACCATCGCTGTGTCTTCCTGCAACGAAAAGCGTCATTATACTTATGCCGGAAGCAACTTTGGCAATTTCCTCTGCACACGACATAATTGTCACCCCTGTTGTTAATACATCGTCAATGAGTAGTATGTGTTTATCCTTAATTGCATCAGCATCGTTTATCATAAAAATCCCCTTTACATTTTCCTTGCGTTCGTCATTCGTCAGCCGTGTCTGTGTAGGGTTGTCTATCTTGCGCTTAATAACATCTTTCAATACAGGAATTTGTGTAATTTCTGAAACACCCTTTGCCAGACATTCACTTTGGTTGTATCCTCTCTTCTTTATGCGTTTTCTAGCTAACGGCACAGGTACGATGGCATCTATATCTGAAAAGAAATCAGTATCTCTAAGGTCGGCAGCCATAATCCTACCAAACTCCACACCAATCTGTGGCCTGTTATTGTATTTTAGGGCTAATACAACCTTTCTACTTTCGTCTCCACCATAGTAGTGAAGCAGAGCATTGGCTCTATGTATGGGTATCCGCGCCCAAAACATACGTTCTATACCATTGCCTTGTCTGCCATGCCAACGAGTGAAGGGCAGTTTCATGTAGCAGCTGGTGCAGATATGTTGTTCACTGGCTGAGAGGATACGGTTACACACCAAACAACGCCTGGGAAAAATGATGTTTATCAGTTCACTACATTGACGAGAGATTATTTTGAGAAGAGTCATTATGACAAATTTTATAACAGTTTGCAAGTTTAGCAATAAATATATTTTTTTACAAGATAGGGACCATGAAAAGTTTTTTAGACAAAAAGATGTTCAATGCATAATTCCCTAGTACGATATTGTTTTTTTCAATAGCACCATACTTAGTAAAATTCATTTTTTTTGTAAAAGAAAGATGGGACATCGTTTGGTGTCCCATCAGTATATTTTAAGATGTGTTAGTTCAGCGTTCTTCTCTCTTTTGAAAGATGATAACTGTCCATTTACTGTAGCGGAAGCTGAGGCTTGAGATTTTGCAACATAAGAAACCGCAACATGGTTTTTGGCATTATTATATGCACCATGTTGCGGTTTCTTATGTTGCTCTACCTTTTTCTTCTACATTTCGGCGTCTCCGTAGCCTGTGTTGTTGTCGATGTCTTCTTCGCTGTTTTCTCTACGTGGTTGCTTCTTTGGTTTGGAGTTTCCAAAGCTGTAGGTCAGTGTGGCGCTGAAGGTGCGCGAGTTGCGCCAGTTCTTCTGATGGCGCCAGAAGGTGTCGCTGCTGGTGTAGTTCTCGAAGCGTCGGGTGTTGAGCAGGTCGCGCACGTTGAGGGATAGGGTGAGCTTCTTGTCAAGGAAGCTTTTGCGGAGTCCCATGTCGAGGCTACCGCTGGCTTTGCGATGTCCTTGTGCAATGGCTTCTCTGCCACGGAAGCGCGCCGTGAGTTGGAAAGAGATACCCCATGGCAGTATGAAGGAGGCTTGCTCGCGGAGATTCCATGTGAAACTGTGGTTGCCTGTGGCATGTACTTCCTGTCCATCGATGACGAAGGTGTAGCCGTTGAGTTTGTAGTAGTAGAGGTTCAGGTTGGTGGAAAGGTCAACTATGCGTCCAATCTTGTTCTTTGCCGTGATTTCTAGTCCGGTAGAGGTACTGCGTGCGACATTGAAATTTGATTGGTACATGACACCATCAGCGACTGACTGCCAGTTGATGCGTTGCATTACGTCGGTGGTGGGGCGGTAGTAGGCAGATACGAGGAGTGAGTGTTCAGCCCAGGTTCGCAGGTAGTTGAGGGAGATAGAGTGGGAGTATTCTGGTGTGAGGAGTGGGTTGCCGAAGCGTACCATTGTGGCGTCGCGTGTGTCACGGAAGGAGTTGAGCTGTCCTCCCCACGGACGGCGCAGGCGTCGTGTGTAGTTCACTTGCAGCTGGTCGTTGTCGGTGAGTTGGTAGCTGAGGAAGAGACTGGGGAATAGCTGGAAATAGTTCTTGCTGAATGGGGGTTCTGTAGCTTTGCCTGCAAATGTTTGTTCCCAGTCGCGACTTTGGGTCTCTACATGCCAATACTCACCTCTGAGTCCTCCCATAATGCCGAAACGACCTATGTTGTATGTGAGTGTGGCATAGAGGGCGTGTATGTGGTTTTTATATTTGAAGTTGTTGTAGAAGCTTTTTTCTTCGCTGGCATTGTGTCCGTCCCAACTTGTGAGGTCGGTCCAGCTTTGCTGAGGCGATGTTTCGCTAGAAATGTTTGCCTGGTAGCCTGTCTGGAGTCGAAGTTGTTCGTTGATTTGGTTTTCGTAGTCTATCTTTGCTTCCCAACGCTTGTTATCCATCTTCATAGGGCGCTTCTGGAAACTGTATGTCGTTGGTTGCGGGGGCTGTATGTAGGTAGTGGAGTCTTGGTAGATGTTGTTGGAGTTGTTGTGCCAGCGGTTGTGGCTCAGGCTTATGTCGAGATAGCTTTTGGGGGAGAAGGTGTGGCGGTAGCTAAGCTCGGCATTGACCATGTTCATGTGCGAGGAACTCTTAGTGCGGCGCATCATGAGATGGGTGTCGCTTTGCGTGGCAAGTGTACCATAGTGATAGGGGGTGAGATTGTTTGATGCTCGTCCTCCAAGCATGAACATACCGCTGATGCCGAGGTCGTCTTTAGGCGTGATGTGGAATGTGACCCCAGCACGCGTGAATAGGTTGTTGCCTCTGCCACGGTTGTCGGCAGCATAGTTTTGGTAGGTGCCTGTATGGTAGTATTCTTGCTGGCTCTCGCTACCTCCGCGGCTTTCACGATGGCGATAGCCTATGTTGAGATAGGCATCGAGGAGGGAACTGTTGTAATTGATATTGCCACTTACGTTAGCTCCTCCGTGGCTGTTGGCTCCTGCTTGCAGACTGCCGTAGTATCCTGGCTTGAGGTCTTTCTTCAGTACTATATTGATGATGCCTGCTGAGCCTTCTGCAGAGAATTTTGCCGAAGGGTTGTCGATGACTTCTATGCGTTCGATGCTTTCAGCAGGGAGTTGCTGGAGCACTTCGCCTTGGTTGTCGGAAGTGAGTCCTGCCTGCTTTCCGTTGATCCATACTTCAACGCTGCTATTGCCCCGAAGGGATACGTTACCTTCGTTATCGACTTCTACGCTGGGGATGTTTTCCAGTACTTCGGAGGCTGACTGTCCAGCTGCCGTTATTTGGCTTTCTACGTTGAACGTTTTGCGATCGACTTCTAGTTTCATCTCTGAGCGTTGCCCTGTGACTGTGGCTGCAGACAGGGTGTGGACATCTTCAGCCAGGATGATGTCGGGGAGAGAGATTTTGGCGTTGCCAGAAGTGATGCTGATTTCGGTGCGATGCTCTTTATAACCTAGGTAGGTTACAGAAAGGGTGTATCTACCGTGGGGTATGCCGCGGAGGGTGAATTTGCCTTCGACGTCGGAGTGTGCGTTCTTTATTATTTGATTTCCAGCGTGTCGTCGTAACACGACATTAGTGAACTCAAGTGGATTCTTGCTCTGAGCATCGAGTATGCGCCCTTCGATGACTCCCTGAGAGTGTAGGGCTAAGGTGGAGAGTAGGGCAAATAGCAGAGACAGGAGACGTTGCATGGGTGTGATTTTATTGTGTGCGTCGTACGATGCCTCGTTTTGAGTCGCGGATGAAGCGTACTATGACTTCTATCTCTTCGCTTTTGGGTATCTGTTCTTCGATTTTCTGCACTGCATCGTGTAGCGACTCGTTTCCTGTATATACTATGCGGTAGGCATTGGCTATGTGGCGGAGTGTGCGTTCGGAGAGTCCTTTTTTCTCCAATATGGTGGCATTAACTCCATGGTAGCTCACGGGTGTTCCTCCGAGAATGGTGTAGGGGGGCACATCTTTCTGTACGACGCAGCCGCTCTGTATGAGACTATAGCGCCCTATGCGGCTGAGATGTTGAATGATGACTCCACTTGAGATGATGGCATGGCGGCGTATTTCACATTCGCCTGCTATCTGGGCTCCTATGCCTATGACGCATTCGTCGCTGATGTGCACGTCGTGGCAGATGTGTACTCCATCCATGAGGTAGTTCCCGTTGCCTATTGTCGTAGCGCTCTCTGGTTCGAAGCCTCCTGCGATGACTACGTTCTCGCGTATGTTGTTATCGTCACCGATGGTGACGAGGGGTACAACGCTTTCGTCATAGCGAAAGCTTTGTGGGGTGGAACCTATAACGGCGTGTTGGTATATGTGGTTATTCTTTCCCATGGTTGTGCCTCGCAGTATGCTGGCATATGGGTAAACGATGCAGCCGTCGCCGATGACTGTGTCTTGGTCTATGTAGGCGAAAGGGTGTATCTCAACGTTTTCACCTATCTGTGCCTTGGGGTGGACGTAGGCCAAAGGGCTTATGTTTGACATGACTTTTGTTTTTTTGAGTTTCTTGGTAATGATTTTTTTATTCAACCTTTCCGCCGCCGAGTGCTTGGTAGAGGCTAATGAGAGCTTGAATCTTGTCGAATTGCGACGAGGTTAGGTTTAGTTTTGCCTGCAGGAGGCTCTGTTGCGCGGAGAGTGTCTCAAGGTATGAAACGGTGTTGTCTGTACGAAACAGGTATTCTGTGTTTTCAACAGATACCTGGAGCTCGTTGACTAATTGCTGGAGCCCTCCGATGCGCTGTTGTGCAGTTTGGTATGAGAGTAGGGCATCGTTTACTTCATTTCCTGCCTTGAGTAGTGTCTGTTCAAAGTCGAGCTGTGCGCTCTCTTGCTGTAACTTTGCTATTGCTAGGTTAGCGCGAAGCTTGCCTTGTGCAAAGAGAGGCTGTGTGAGTTGACCTATGGCAGAAGCGAGTATCTTTGCTGGGTTTATTATCATGCCGACATTGTTTGTCCATCCTGCTGAGCCCGAGAGGGTGAGTTGGGGATAGAATGCTCCGCGTGCTCCCAGTACACCGTAGTATGCGTATGCCATTTGTAATTCTGCTGCCCTCACGTCGGGACGGTTCTGAAGCAGTTGTAGTGGCACTCCTACTCCGATGTTAGTGGGTAGACTTGCTTCTGCCAATGTGCCGCGAGGAATGGCGTGTGAGGTCTCATGAATAAGTTCACAGAGAGAGTTTTCTACTTGTCGGATGTTGTTTTCGAGAGTGGGTATACTTGTGGCTATGGATATGCGGTTTGCTTTTGTCTGAGAAACGGCTGCTGCATTGGTCCAACCTGCTTGCCACATTGCTTCCATGGCTTCTACGTTCTTGTCCCAGATGGTGGCTGTAGCCTTCGTAGTAGCCAGTTGCTCGTCAAGCATCTCGAGTGTGTAGTAGAGATTTGCCACAGCACATATTATTGCTGTTTGGGTGGCTTGTTTGGCAGCTCTGGTCTGGTAGAGACTCATCTCGCTCTGCTTCTTGGCATTGCGCATGGTGCCGAAGATATCGACTTGCCAGCTGGCTTGGATGGGGATACTATATGCCTTGGTAGCCTTGCCGAAATCATAGCTGCTGATAGTGCCTTGTGGACTTAGGGCTACTTGAGGCAGGAATGCGAGGCGAGAAATCTTAAGTCCCTGTTCAGCCTGACGTATGGTGATATCGGCTTTCTTGATGTCTGTGTTTTCTGCCAGGGCTTTTTCTATGAGTTGTTGGAGCTTGCTGTCGGTGAATACTTGCCTCCATGGAGTATTTCCAAAATTGGTAGTGTCGGAGGCGAGTGTCTTGCTGGCATCAAGTGTGTCGCGAAAGAGTTCGGAGGGGATGTTGAGACTGTCGGGGCGCTCATAGTCGGAGAAAAGCCCTTTGGTACCCGAACATGATGCCAAGGCAATGCTACACATTATTAATATAATCTTCTTCATAGTCGTTAGTATGTATTGAAGTCTAGATTTTCTTTATGCTTTTGAGTATTGTTCTATGTCGGGCTCGGCATCTGTGTTGTCAATGTCTTCCCAGACCATGGGCTTGATGCGCTCTTGCAGGGCTTGGAATATGACAAAGAGGCTGGGTACGATGAATATCTGACATATCATACCTATGAACATACCTCCTACTGCCGCCATTCCAAGCGAGCGGTTTCCGTTGGCACCGACACCGAAGGCGAACATCATGGGCAACAGACCTATAATCATGGCAAACGAAGTCATGAGGATAGGACGCAGACGTGCTCCTGCTCCAAGCACAGCTGCCCAGGTGATGCTCATGCCCATCTTGCGGCGGTCTAATGCGAACTCTACGATGAGGATGGCGTTCTTAGCCAACAGACCGATGAGCATGATGAGCGAAATCTGGGTGTAGATATTGTTCTGCGCCGCTCCGAAGATGGGCTGCCCGTGGATGGTGATGAGTCCCATTGCTTGAATGAGCAGGAAGGAGCCTGCAAGACCGAAGGGCACTGACAGAATAACAGCCCAAGGCAGCAGATAGCTTTCGTACTGGGCAGAGAGGAGCAGATAGATGAACATGATGCAGAGTACAAACACGATGGTGGTAGTGTCGGTAGAGTTGCTCTCTTCACGCGACATTCCAGAGTATTCGTAGCTGTATCCCTGCGGTAACGTCTGCTCTGCTACTTCCTTGATGGCCTGCATGGCTTCACCGCTGGTGTAGCCTTCAGCAGGTGAACCATTCACGTCAATGGACGTGTACATGTTGAAGCGGTTGATGTTATCGGGACCGTAGATGCGGGTCATAGTGACAAACTGGGTAATAGGCGCCATCTCTGCCCCATTGCGAACCATGACATTCTTCAGGCTCTCTATATTTATGCGCATGCTAGGCTCCGCCTGAACCATGACGCGGTAGAGCTTACCGAAGCGGTTAAAGTTGGAGGAGTAGAGTCCGCCGTAGTATCCCTGAAGGGTTGTGAGGATATCGCTTGGCGTGAGTCCTGCCTTCATGCATTGCGGTACATCGATGTCGATGAGATATTGTGGGAAGGAGGGATTGAAAGTGGTTTGGGCTTGAGATATCTCTGGGCGTTTTTGCAGTGCATCGAGGAAGCCTTTTGTTACTTCGAAGAATTTGTTCAGATCACCACCGGTGCGGTCTTGCATGGAGAGAGTAAAGCCGTTTGTGGCACCAAAGCCTGGCACCATAGGCGGCTGGAAGAAGAGCACCTGTGCATCTTTTATGACATTGCGGCACTGCAACAAGAGGTTGATGCTGATGAACTGGGCACTCTCTTTCATGGAACGTTCTTCCCATGGCTTGAGTTTCACCATGATAGAACCATACGAAGCTCCCTGTCCGCCAATCATTCCAAAACCTGAGATGATGGTGTGGCTCTCTACTGCTGGATTGGCTGCAACGATGCTGTCAACTCTGTCCAAGACGTCGTCGGTGCGGTCCTGAGATGTTCCTGGAGGCAAAGTGACTGCACCAAGAATGGTACCAGTATCTTCACTAGGTATGAGTGCTTGCGGTGTGGCTTTCATCAGAAGAACGAGTGCCAGAATGCCTACAACAACTGCTCCGATGGTTAGGAAAGGACGACGTGTGATTCGCACAACGGCATTTTTGTATTTGTTCAGCTGACGGTCGAAGAAACGGTTGAACCACATGTGGAATCGTCCTACAAAACCGCGGTGTTTCTCCTCTTCTTTGTCGTGAGGTTTAAGGAATATGGCACAAAGAGCTGGGGATAGTGTCAAAGCGTTAAGAGCAGAGAAACCGATAGCCACTGCCATGGTGAGACCAAACTGCCGATAGAAAGTACCACTCGTACCACCGATGAAACTTACGGGAACAAACACTGCCATCATGACGAGCGTAATGCTGACGATGGCGCTTCCCAACTCGCTCATGGCGTCGATGCTGGCTTTTTGGGGTGACTTGTATCCCTGGTCAAGTTTTGCATGGACACCCTCCACGACGACGATAGCATCGTCCACAACAATGGCTATGGCTAGCACTAATGCGTTTAGTGTAAGTAGGTTCAGAGAGAATCCCATGAGGTTTAGTGCAAAGAAAGTACCAATAAGACTCACAGGGATTGCTATGGCAGGGATGAGTGTGGAACGCATGTCCTGCAGGAAGATATATACTACAAGGAATACGAGCAGGAAAGCCTCGATAAGTGTCTTGACAACCTCTTCAATAGATGCAAACAAGAAGTCGTTCACGTTTTGAGCCTGGATGATGTTCATACCGTCGGGTAGGGTGGGCTTCACCTCAGCAATCATCTTTTCCAAAGCCTGCACTGTTGTAGTAGCATTGGTGCCGGCAATCTGGAACACAATACACGACACTGAGTTGTGACCATTCACCTTACCGCCAAAAGCATAGCTCTCTCTGCCTAGCTCCAGTCGGGCTACATCTTTCAGACGTAGGAATTCTCCGTTGGGGAGGGCTTTGATAATCATGTCGCCAAACTCAGTTTCCGTTGACAGACGTCCCTTCCATGTCAGAGTGTACTGATAGGTTTGATGCTCACGTTCACCTATGGTACCTGGTGCTGCCTCTATGTTTTGGGTAGCCAGCACGCCTGTTATGTCTGTAGGCATCAGATGATATTCAGCCATCTTAGAGGGGTCGAGCCAAATGCGCATTGAGTAGTTGCCGCCCATCACCATAGCATCACCCACACCATTTATTCGCTGAACCTGGGGAATTATGTTAATCTTGGCGTAGTTCTCTATGAACTCTCGGGTATATTTGTCTCCTTCGTCAACAAGGGAGAACACCATCAGCATAGAGCTCTGGCGCTTCATGGTTATCACACCCACGCGGGTAACCTCGGCAGGCAGCAAGCCCTGAGCCATGGATACACGGTTTTGTACGTTCACCGCACACATGTCTGGGTCCATGCCCTGCTTGAAGGTGATGGAGATTGTAGCCGAACCAGTGTTCGTAGCTGTTGATGTCATGTAGTCCATGCCCTCTACACCGTTAATCTGTTCCTCAAGAGGAATGATTACGGAATTCAACACTGTCTGTGCATTAGCACCTGTGTACGAGGTGCGCACAGAAATGGTGGGAGGAGCAATGTCTGGGAACTGTGAAATTGGCAGCGAGGTAAGTCCGATGATACCGAGTATCACAATAAGGATAGAAATGACGGTGGACAGTACCGGACGCTCTATAAATCTGGATAAGTTCATCTTATATTCTGTTTTGAGAAAGTCTTTATGCTACAAAACTTACATCTCTATTGGAAGCTTCCCGTCCTTGACGTCTTTAGCTGCCTGCTTACGCATCTTGTCAGCCTCTGCTGGTGTGATAGGCTTGATTTCCTGACCATTTTTCAGGTTTTGCACACCTTCAACCACAATACGGTCGCCAGCTTTCAGACCGCCAGTGACAACGTAGTTTTTTCCGTCGTTTTGGCTTTCCACTTTTATTTCGGTTGATGTAACCTTATTGTCCTTGCCTAAGACGAAGACAAACTTTTTGTCTTGAATCTCCGTAGTAGCACTTTGCGGGACAAGTATAGCTTGCGATGCAAATACAGGCATAATGATGTTAGCAGAGCCACCGCTACGCAGCAGACGCTGACTGTTGGGGAATGTGGCTCTCATCTGAACCGAACCTGTGTTGGAATCTATAATACCGCCTACAGCATCAATTTTTCCCTTTTCGCTGTAGGTTGTGCCATCTGCAAGTTTAAGGCTCACTGGAGGCATTTGCTTCAGTGATTCTCCCAAACTGGCAATGCCGCCACGACTCATTTCCAGCAGCTGTTTCTCTGTCATGGAGAAATAAGCATATACCTGACTGACATCGGAAACAGTAGTGAAGGGAGCCGCCATGCTGGGACCAACCAAGGCTCCAACCTTCAGAGGTAACATCCCAATGACACCGCTGGCAGGGCTTGTCACTGTGCAGAAACTCAGGTTGTCGCGAGCAGCGGCCAGCTGAGCCTGCGCAGCACCTAACTGAGCCTGAGCAGCGCCCAGCTGAGCTTTCAGACTGTTAACCTGGTTCTGAGAAGTCCTATACTCAAACTCTGAAATGATTTGTTTCTCAAAAAGCATCTTCTTGTTCTGCAGCGTAAGTTCAGCAGTAGCAATGTTGGAATTTACTACATTTATCTGTTGCCGTGCAGAGTTCACAGCCTCACTGGCTTGTCTTACAGCCGTACGAAATTGTTCGCTATCGATGGTAAAAAGCACCTGACCGCGTCCAACCGTCTGACCTTCCTGAACATATATGCGGGTGATAAAGCCAGAAACCTTGGGGCGGATTTCTACATCCTGCACACCCTTCAGTGTCACAGGGTATGTAGTCTGCAACTCTGCACTTTGTGGAGCTACTGTAATAACTGCGTGACGATTGTCAGCCTCAGGCAAACCTTGCTGCTGCTTCTTGCATGACGTTGTGAGCAAAGCTGCCAACATCAGCATAGTGAAAAAACTCTTTTTCATCATTAACTTTGATATGTTTTGTTATTTATTTGTTTGTCAAATTGTTATGCTTCTAAACTTAAGATAATAGGTTTTTCTGTCTTGGGCAGGAGCTCCTATAAAAAACCACGCAAATTTAGTTACCAAAACTTGAAGCAGCAAATAAGTTTTTCATTAAACCAGTGTTCTAAAAGTTAATTTAACATTTTTTATTGCGCAGCTATCTGCCATTAGCCAATTTTGTAAAATGTAGTTTGCACCATAAGCTCAAAAAGCACTTAGCTAACTTGAATTCTAATTTTATACTGAGCACACACAAAAAAAGTTGGATTCAATATATATTTTTGAACCCAACCTTGAAGTTTAAGCAACTAAAAAATCTCTTACTTTTTCCTGATAAATATATTGATAGGAGTACCAGAGAAATTCCAGCGCTCTCGTATTTTGTTTTCCAAAAAACGTTTGTATGGCTCCTTGACATATTGCGGCAGGTTAGCATAGAAGATAAAAGTAGGAATAGCCGTGTCTGGTACCTGAGCACAATATTTTATCTTTATGTATTTACCTTTAAGAGCAGGAGGCGGGTAAGCCTCAATCAAAGGCAGCATTTCAGCATTGAGCTTTGAAGTTGAGATATGGAATCGTCGCTGCACAAAGACGTCCTTTGCTGTTTCAAGCAGCTTGTAGATGCGCTGTTTAGTGAGAGCAGAAGTAAATACGATAGGAAAATCGTCGAATGGAGCAAGGCGCTCACGTATGGCAGCCACGAAATGGTTGAGAGCCTCCTGACTCTTGTCCTCCACGAGGTCCCACTTGTTCACACCCACTACAAGACTCTTGTTGTTGCGTCTGATAATCTGGAAAATATTCAAGTCCTGAGATTCAATGCCACGCGTAGCATCAATGAGCAGTATGCACACGTCGCTGTTCTCTATAGAGCGTATAGCCCTCATTACGGAATAGAATTCAAGGTCCTCGTTAACCTTGCTCTTCTTGCGTATGCCGGCAGTATCTACAAGATAGAAGTCAAAGCCAAATTTATCATAGCGAGTGAGGATAGAGTCGCGCGTAGTACCAGCAATGTCTGTCACTATGTGTCGGTCCTCACCAATAAAAGCATTGATCAAGCTGCTCTTGCCAGCATTAGGTCGTCCCACGACAGCAATTCTGGGGATGTCGTCATGGTCATCCTCGCCGTCGCGGTCGCCGAGAGTCTCTATAATCTTGTCGAGCAGATCTCCAGTTCCGCTTCCAGTAGCCGCTGAGGTGCAGAAAGGATCGCCCAGTCCCAAGGCGTAGAACTCGGCGGCGTAGATGCTGTCCTGATTGTTGTCAGCCTTGTTGGCACAAAGAATCACGGGGACATTGGCGCGACGCAGTATGGCAGCAACTTCTTCATCCAAGTCCGTTATGCCGCAAGAAGTGTCAACCAGGAAAAGAATGCAGGCTGCCTCTTTCGTAGCTATGGTGACCTGCTTGCGGATTTCCTCTTCAAAGATGTCGTCTGAGTTGACAACCCATCCGCCAGTGTCAACGAGCGAAAAAGTCTTTCCGTTCCATTCACACTTGCCATACTGGCGGTCGCGTGTGGTACCGGCTTCGTCGCTCACAATGGCCTTGCGCGTACCAGTGAGGCGGTTGAAGAGGGTAGATTTCCCAACATTCGGGCGACCCACTATTGCTACTAAGTTATTCATCTTTGAGAGTGTTGTTTGGGAATTCGTTGGTTTTTGGGTTGGCAGGTTTTAGGTCCGCCTTGGTTTGCTTCGCACCTGAAAACGTAAGCCCACAAAAACTATTTTCGGTTTTTAACTTTTATATCCGTATTGTTCAAGCCTTTGGCTGTTGTTACGCCAGCCAGCGTCAACCTTGACTTGAGTTTCCAGGAAAATCTTTTTGCCAAAGAACTTTTCAAGAGTCTTCCTAGCCTCGATGCCCACTTTCTTGATGGCTACGCCGCCGTGGCCAATGATGATACCCTTTTGCGTCTCGCGCTCCACTATGATGTTAGCGTGAATCTTTATGTCTCGGTCCGTTTCATGAAACTCGTCCACAGTAACTTCCACGGCATAGGGTATTTCCTTGCTATAGTAGAGCAGAATTTTCTCGCGTATAATCTCAGCCACAAAGAAGCGTGCCGGGCGGTCTGTCAGCTGGTCGCGCTCAAACCAAGGCGGAGCTTCGGGCAAGAGCTCAAGTATGCGCTTTTGCAAAGGCTCAATGTTGAACTTAGCCTTCGCCGAGATAGGTATAATCTCTGCGTCGGGCAGTATTTCGTGCCATGACGTCGCCAAGGCTTCAAGCTGCTTTTGGTTCGACAGGTCAATCTTGTTGATCAAGACAATCACCGGAACCCTTAGCTTCTTTATGCGCTCAATGAAATCCACGTTCTTGTAAGATGTTTCTACAACGTCGGTGATGTAGAGCAACACGTCAGCATCCTCAAGAGCTGATTTTGAGAATTCCAGCATAGCCTCCTGCATCTTGTAGGAAGGTTTCAGAATGCCAGGTGTGTCGGAATACACAATCTGGGCATCATCAGTGTTCACTATACCAATGATGCGGTGGCGTGTTGTCTGAGCCTTGAATGTAGCTATCGACACTCTTTCGCCCACCAGAAGGTTCATCAGCGTAGACTTACCTACGTTGGGATTTCCCACTATGTTGACAAAGCCAGATTTCATTTCATGCAATTTTGCTGCGGTTCGGCAAAGCTAAAGCAAGCTTTCCCTTTGCTCTCACCTTGCAACAGATTTTCCGTCGTATGCCCACTTCATGAAGGCAGCGCCCGATGTGAAACCAGCGCCAAAAGCCGTCAGAATGAGGTTGTCGCCCTTTCGGAGTTTATCCTCGAAGTCCCAGAGAGCCAAGGGGATAGAAGCACCCGAAGTGTTGCCATAGCGCTGAATGTTCACGAGAACCTTTTCCATCGGCAACTCTAGCCTGTTAGCCACAGCCTCGATGATGCGGATGTTTGCCTGGTGAGGAATCACATAAGCCAAGTTCTCCTTCGTCAGCCCGTTGCGCTCTGCAATCATGGCGCTGAGCT
>JAFYFI010000074.1 GCA_017543785.1 Alloprevotella sp. | reverse complement strand
AGCACCCTCTGCCCCCTCTTGTCCACCAGCTGGTTGCCCTTCACACGCAGAGGCGAAAGCCCCTCGCCATTCGCTGCCGTCATAAGCAGCCACGCCATACAAATCGTCAGCACTCTTTTCATGTCAGTCATCATTTTCTGCTGCAAATATACGATAATAGGAACTATTCTCCCTCTTTTTCCGTCGAATCTAAAATATTTTAGTATTTTTGCCCTTGAGTTTCCGCGCTCTTAGCGAAGAGGCGGAAACCCTTTTGTGGAACAATAACGACATGAGCAGTTATTAGGAGAACATAGAAACGTGAGAAATTTCTAAAGTACCAGAAATCCGATAATTGTGATTGTTCGCGCTTATAGCGTGGACGTCACTTATCATTTTGGTGGGCTTCTCACGGCCTCTATGTTCGATAAGGAGCGGACACGCTTTTTTCGTGCATAGAGGTCTTGATTGTCAAGCCCAAAGAATTCCGATAAGTGCTTATTGTCCTAAAGCTATAAGCGCAAGGAATGCCAAACAACATTCTTGTGCCGTCCGCGGAGGACGGCAATCTCTCTATTGATATCAGAGAGGATGACTTGGTGGCCTTCTCGCCGGAGGTGCTCGACACTCTGCTGCGCGACCATACCACAGGCCACAATATATTCTGGGCGACTCATGACTATGAATCGCTCGGCGATAGCTATGGTTTTTTCTCGCCAATTCTACCCCGGTTAATTACCGGCGACAACGGTGCCGTTGTCAAGCCGCGCGTCATGAAATCGAAGGACAACCAGACTGGTCGCTCTAAGGACATGGCTGAGGTATTCACTCCCTCGTGGATATGCAATGCGCAGAACAATCTCATTGACGAAGCTTGGTTTGGCCGCCCCGATGTTTTCAACACAATTGGAGCAGACAACAAAAGTTGGCAATCCACTCCTGGCAAGATAGATTTTCCCGACGACAAATCGTGGAAAGACTATGTCCGTGCCACACGTCTGGAAATTACCTGTGGCGAAGCACCCTATCTGGTAAGCCGCTACGACACGACAACAGGTAATCCCATCCCTCTTGCGGAGCGCATTGGTCTGCTCGACCGCAAGCTGCGCATCGTCAGCGAAAATACCGAGAGCAGCGGCGAATGGCTGGCGTGGGCGCAAGTGGCCGTGCAGAATTGCTATGGCTATGAATGGCAAGGCGATAGCCTGCTGCTTGCCCGTGAAAACGTACTGGCCACATTCATAGACTATTTCTTTGCAAAGTTTGGGCGACTGCCATTGGTCAAGTCGGTTAACTACATCGCCTACATCATTTCGTGGAATCTATGGCAGATGGACGGCCTCAAGATGGTAGTGCCATGCAGTTGCAAAGATGGAGTGACGGAGAAAGTGGAGACTCTTTTCGGCGAAGAAGAAGTCAAGGTGAATTGTCCCGGCTGCCAGCAGGAGGATATCCGCAAGCACAACGGCATCTACTGCCTCATCCGTGATTGGAAGAATGACAAGAAGAAGATACGCTTTGTTGACCTGATTAAATAACGATGTCATGGCAAACGCAAACTACAATCCTGATGTACTGAACTGCATTGCCAACCTGAGCAATGACGAGGTGTTTACGCCACCCGAGTTGGCGAACAAGATGTTGGACTTGTTGCCGCAGGAGTTGTTCCGCAGTCCCGAGACGACTTTTCTTGACCCGTTCACAAAGAGCGGTGTATTTCTGCGCGAAATAGTGAAGCGCCTCGACCGCGGTTTACAGGAAAAGATACCCGACCGTCAGAAGCGCATAGACCACATCATGCACAAACAGGTGTTTGGCATCGCCATCACTGAGCTGACCTCGCTGCTGGCTCGCCGCTCCGTATATTGCTCAAAGAAAGCGAACGGCAAATACAGCATCTCAAAGTTTGAGACCGAGGAAGGTAACATCCTTTATAAGAATATCAAACATACATGGGTGAACGGCAAGTGCAAGTACTGCGGTGCTTCGCAGGCTGTTTACGACCGAGGCCCCGAGGCGGAGCAATACGCCTATATGTTTATTCACACAGATAACCCAAACCAATTCTTTAAGAATATGAAATTCGATGTAATTATAGGTAATCCACCGTACCAGTTAACTGACGGTGGAGGCGTTGGAGATGCTGCAAAACCCATATACAATTTGTTTATTGAAGCATCTATAAATATTTCTCCAAGATATTTAGCGTTGATTGTCCCATCTAGATGGATGAAAGGTGGGCGTGGACTAGAAAACTTTAGAAATAAGTTTATCACTGATACTAGATTAAAGATAATAGTTGATTATGAAGATGCTAGCAATTGTTTTTCTGGTTTACATATTGATGGTGGGGTTTGTTATTTTTTATGGGATAAGGATTATAAAGGAAAGGCCTTGTATATATACCACGGACTTAATGAGTATAAGTCTGAAAGTATTCGTTTCTTGAAAACTCCATTTAGTGATACTGTAATTAGGGATAATAGGCAAATCCCCATTCTTGAAAAGATATTTGCGAAGAAAGAGATTCGTTTTAGTAGCATTGTGTCGCCCCAAAAACCATATGGTATTAGAGCTGATTTCTTTAATTCACCAGAGCGCTATCTTGATAAAATGACTAGCAACACATCCTTTGAAGGTGCATGTAAGATATATGGGGTAAAAGGGAAAAAAGGCGGAGCAAAACGAATCTCAACTTATATCGCAGAAAAAGACTTATTTGATTACAATTGCACGATAAACCATTATAAATTATTTTTTTCAAAAGCATTTACAACAACAGCAACAATCCCCCCAGAAATAATTGTTGCTGGTCCTCATACTGCATGCACGGAGACATTCCTTGTAATTGGCAAATTTACTAAAGAGGAAGCGCTCAATTGTCTATCATATATTAAGACTAAATTCTTTAGGTCCATTCTTTTTTTCTATAGACATTCGCTAAACATATCCAAGGATTCGTTTGAAGCAATCCCTCTCCAAGACTTCTCTCACCCTTGGACGGACGAGATGCTGTATAAGAAATACGGATTGACTGAGGAGGAGATTGCGTTTATCGAATCTATGATTCGCCCAATGGAATAAAAGAAAACAAAAATAAACATAACGGCGCTCTTTGACATTTTGTGTGTTGATTTATAGACAAGGAAACTGAAAAAGCACTATCTTTGCATATCATATCGTATGCAAGATGGACAATAACACAACGCAAGTACTCCGCAAACAGGCCAACTGGGAAGGACTCTACTTCTATCAGAAGGCAAATGTGCTCTATCAGTTAACCTTCGTCTTTACCAAGCGTTTTTTGCCCGCGCATGGCGACCGCACCGTGGACCAGATGGTGCAGGCGGCCCGCAGTGGCAAGCAGAACATAGTGGAAGGTTCTGCAGATGGTGTCACCTCGATGGAGATGGAACTGAAACTCTTGAATGTTGCCCGAAGTAGCATCAAAGAGCTGAAGGAGGACTACGAGGACTATATCGTTTCTCGCCATCTGACCAGATGGTCAGCAGGTAATGCCCGATACGACGGGATGCTGAAATTCTGTCGCAATCATAACAGGATAGAGGACTACCAAGACTTCTTTGACAGATGGACTGACGAGGAGATGGCCAACGTGGCTCTGACGCTATGTCACATGGTTGACAAGATGATGACTACCTATCAGAAGCAGCAAGAAGAGACTTTCATAAAAGAAGGCGGCATCAAAGAGCGCATGACTGCTGCGCGCCTGGGCTATCGCACCAATCAACGCGAAGAGATAGAGCGGCTGAAAAGCGAGTTGTCGGCAGCCAAGCGGAGGATAGCTGAGCTGGAGGCGCAGCTGGGGGCTAGCCGGGCTAGATAAGGCTAGCCAGACTAGAAGAACAAACCGAACTATATGAGCTAGCTGGACTAGAAGGACTAGCCGAGCTAGAGTGATTAGGAATCAACCACAATTTGGGGAGCGCCATAACAGTAAAGTTATGGCAACAACAGACTTACTTAGGAATAAGGTGGCGGAAACGCCAACCATCTACGCCTATGAGCACATAGGAGTGCCTGCCCATGAGGGGATGCTCAAGGTGGGCTACACTACCCGTGATGTAGAGACGCGCGTCAAGGAGCAGAACAAGACAGGCAATATACCATATAAGATAATGCTTGTGCGCCCAGCCATGCGCAAAGACGGCACATCATTTACCGACAAGCTGGTGCATCGCATCCTTCGTAAAGACCATGTGCACAACCCCGAAGGTGAGTGGTTTGTGTGTGATGTGGAGAGAGTGAAGCACGCCATCGCCTCTGCCGCACAGGGTCTGGAGACAATGACCGAGCGCGTCTATGACTTCAAGATGCGCAAAGAGCAGGAGGAGGCTGTGAACAAAACAGCTGCATTCTTCAAGGCTTTCAGGGAAGACCCCACCAACAAAGGGCTCACGCCCCATTTCCTCTGGAACGCCAAGATGCGCTTCGGCAAGACATTCACCACCTATCAGTTGGCACTGAAGATGGGGTGGACAAAGGTGCTGGTGCTGACATTCAAGCCCGCCGTGAAGACAGCGTGGGAAGAAGATCTGCTGACTCACAAGGACTTTGATGGCTGGCAGTTCTGCCAGAAACAGGAGGACAGGGAGTTCAGCTATGTCAACGAGCGCAAGCCGTTCGTGTGCTTCGCCTCGTTTCAAGATGTGCTGGGCAAGAATGCCGTTGGCGGCATCAAGGCCACTAACGAGTGGATACAGACCGTGGAGTGGGACTGCATAGTATTGGACGAATACCACTACGGCGCATGGGGCAAGAATGCCAAGAGTTTCTACGACAAGAAAGACATCGCCTTGCGCAAGGCCGAGGAAATGAGCGAGATAATAAGCGAGGATGCCACCAACGCCAAGGAAGTGGAAGCCCGCGAGTTGTACGACGAAGAGTTGATGCCCCTGCGCACAGGAGCCTATCTCTATCTCTCGGGCACACCATTCAGGGCAATCTCCACGGGCGAGTTTATCGAAGAACAGATATATAACTGGACATATAGCGACGAGCAGGCCGCCAAAGAAGCATGGCAAGGCGAATACAACCCTTATGCCCAGCTGCCGAAGATGGTAATGCTCACCTATCAGCTGCCCGATAGCATAAGAGAGATAGCTTCTCAGGGAGAGTTTGACGAGTTTGACCTCAACGAGTTCTTCCGTGCAGAGGACGACGATTTCGTACACGAGGAATATGTACAGAAATGGCTTGAGTTGATACGCGGCTCGTATGTGGAGGACATAGTCAAGGACTTGAAACTCGGTGTGGAAAAGCCACCCATGCCTTTCTCCGACAGTCGACTGCTCAGCTATCTGCAGCACACATATTGGTTCCTGCCCTCGGTGGCAGCATGCAGGGCGATGGCAAAACTGCTAAGAAAACGCAGTAACCGTTTCTTCGATGACTATGAGGTTATAGTGGCAGCTGGCAACGATGCGGGTATGGGCGCACGAGCCATAGAGCCAGTGTATGAGAAAATGGCAGACCCACAGAAGACCAAGACCATCACTCTGAGTTGCGGCAAGCTATCGACAGGCGTAACGGTGAAGCCTTGGACAGGTATATTGATGCTACGCAACACCACCTCGCCTGAGACATACTTCCAAGCTGCATTTCGTGTGCAGTCGCCTTGGACGACAAAAGACGAAGAAGGCAATGAGGTAATACTAAAGCCCCTATGCTATGTCTTTGACTTTGCACCCAACCGTGCATTGCGTTTGGTGCAGGAATATAGCTGCAACCTAAATGTAACGGAGAGCAATCCGGAAAAGAAGGTAGAAGAGTTTATCAAGTTTTTGCCCATCCTTGCTTTCGACGGCTCATCGATGAAGGAGATAAACGCTGCCGGAGTGCTCGACATGGCAATGAGCGGCACGACCGCCACGCTGCTAGCCCGTAGATGGGAGAGCGCAGTTCTGGTAAATGTGGACAATGCTACCTTACAACGACTACTGGACAGCCCAGAAGCGATGACTGCCTTGATGAATATAGAGGGATTCCGCAGCCTCAACGCCGACATAGAGACAATAATCAACAAGTCGGAGCACGTCAAGAAAGTCAAGAAAGAAAAAGGCGACAATATAACACCGAAAGAGAAGAAAGAACTCACAGCAGAAGAGAGAGAGTTTAAGAGCAAACGCAAAGAGATACAAGAAAAACTAATCAAGTTTGCGACTCGCATACCTGTGTTTATGTATCTCACCGACTTCCGCGAGTATTGCCTAAAAGATGTTATCATGCAGTTGGAGCCTGAGCTATTCCGCAAAGTGACGGGACTGACGCTCAAGGATTTCACACTGCTGGTTAGTCTCGGCGTGTTTAATAGCGAGCTGATGAACGATGCCGTATATAAGTTTAAGCGCTACGAAGACTCATCGCTGGAATATACAGGCATCGACAAACACACCGGCACCGTCATCGGACTCTGGGATACAACAATAGATACGGCAGAGACAAAAACTGAAGAAGAACCACAAGAGGAAATAAAAGAAGAACCGCAGGTAGAAGCGCAGAGCGGGCCTACTGTGAAAACCACAGACACAGCAACTGAGCCAAAGAGAGAGACTAAACCTGCAGAAGCCAATACATGGCAAGATGTGGCAGAAGGTGACTATGTCAATCACAAAAGTTTTGGTAAAGGCAAAGTCATTTCGCTGAACGAAAACTTTATCGTTGTCAAGTTTCACATCCTTGAGAAGAAATTTGTTTATCCAATGGTTTTCGAGAGAGGCTATATGAGTTATTGTCCTCCCAAGAAGACTTCAGATGCAGAGCAAACCGTGCGAAAGTCGGAGAGTCCATTAACAGTGGAAGACATAAAGCGCATAGATAAGGAAGTTAAAAAGTTTCTTGCTGATCTAAAGCTGGATGGTTCTTCCAAAAAGACATCACTGAGTGGCGCCTTTAGTGAACTGAAGAGCAAGCGATTTTGGAGAGACCGAGCAGCTGCAGCTTTCAAGAAAGTTGGTATTGAAAGCCGTGACCAGCTCACCTTGCCAGGATTGAAAGAACTGATACCAAAGAATGTGCAAGTCGATAAAGAGACTGGGAAAAAGATTATTGGCGTATGGGAAGAAAGACGCCAAAAGGATGCTAATGGCAACTACATACTAAATGAAGATGGAACATATAAGACGGAGCCAAACTTCAAAGTATGTAAAACTTGGTCATTAGAACTGTTGATTAAAATACTTGCTGAGAACGGTATAGAAATGTAGATCAAGGGGAGAGTAGGACACACCCCTCCGTCGCAAGCGACACCTCCCCTAGTTTAGGGCATCCTGCGCGCACGCGGACGCAATGCGCTGATAGACAAGGTGTGACGATGATGCTACCCGGCGGACAACCGTTGGGAGTGTCGCTTTTGTGGAGGAGCACAGAAGCAATTTTTAATAAAAAAAAATAAAATGTTTTTTTGCCTACATTCCTACATTTTTTCGACTAAAGAGTTGATAAAGAGATATTTCCATATGCAGGATAATGCAGGCAAGGGCAGGAGACATCCCCCAGTAATATGAAGGGAAAATTCAGAAAAGTGGACTT
>JAFYFI010000073.1 GCA_017543785.1 Alloprevotella sp. | reverse complement strand
CAAGAGGGGCTGGCATATATGGCTGGAGCTGAGGTGCCGGGGCTCATAGTGAATGTGCAGAGGGGTGGTCCCGGTCTGGGTACGATACAGCCGTCGCAGAGCGACTACAACCAAGCTACGCGTGGTTGCGGCAACGGCGACTACCATCTCATAGTGCTTGCTCCCAACTCTGTTCAGGAAATGGCAGATTTTGTGGACCTGGCTTTTGAGCTTTCGTTCAAATACCGCAATCCTGCTATGATTCTTTCCGACGGCGTCATCGGGCAAATGATGGAGAAGGTTGTGCTTCCGCCATTCAAGCCTCGCCGCACTGAGGAAGAGATAATGAAGGAATGTCCCTGGGCTGCTACGGGCAGCGGGCTGAACAGCAGAAAGCCCAACATCATAACTAGCCTGGAGCTGCAGAGTGAAGTTATGGAACAGCGAAACCTACACCTGCAACGCAAGTATAAGGAGATACAAGACAACGAGGTGCGCTACGAGGCGCAAAATCTGGACGATGCGGAGTATGCCATCGTGGCGTTCGGCTCTGCCAGCCGCATATCGCAGAAAGCAATGGACATCATGAGAGCGCGCGGTGAGCGTGTGGGCATGTTCCGCCCCATTACTCTCTGGCCATTCCCCAATCGTGAGATACGCTCGTTGGCAAGTCGCGTGAAGGGTATCCTGGTGGTGGAGATAAATGCTGGCATGATGGTCTTCGACGTGAGGGCTGCTGCGGAATATGCCGTTCCCATTGAGCAGTTTGGGCGTCTTGGCGGCATCGTGCCCGACCCCGACGAGATTGTGCAGGCTATGGAAAAATTAAAACAAGCACGATGACCCAAGAAGAAGGCAGCTGCAATGTTTCACAAAGTGAACTGCTGGAACGACTGAACAATCCAGAAAACCTAAACAGGATGCTGAGGGAGGACAGAAAGGAACGAAACATTCTGTATCTGCGCAACATCCTCAACGGCACTTTCATCCTGCTGGCATGTGTAGCCATGGGACTGATAGCCTATACATGGTATCATCCATCGCCTTCGCTGAAGACTTGGGGCATAGGCATTGCCATTGCTGCCGTATTGATAAAGATGGTCGAAGCCACTCTGCGCATGTCGTCGATGCTGCAAAGACCCAAAAACATAAAACACTAAAAACCTAAAAAACAATGACCATAGACCAAATAGTTAAACCAGAGAATCAGGTTTATTCCAAACCGCGCCTGATGAACGACGTCCCCATGCACTACTGCCCTGGCTGTTCGCATGGTGTGGTACATAAACTCATTGCCGAGGTAGTAGCCGAAATGGGTATGGAGGAAAAGACTATTGCTATAAGTCCTGTAGGCTGCGCAGTGTTTGCCTATCGATATTTGGACCTCGACTGGCAAGAGGCTGCCCACGGCAGAGCTCCCGCCGTGGCTACGGCATGTAAGCGCCTCTGGCCCGACCGCCTCGTATTTACGTATCAGGGTGATGGGGACCTGGCTTGCATTGGTACGGCGGAGACTATCCATGCGCTGAACCGCGGGGAGAATATTACTATTATTTTCATTAATAATGCTATCTACGGGATGACGGGGGGTCAGATGGCGCCCACTACCCTATTGGGCATGAAAACTGCAACATGTCCTTACGGCAGAGACCCACAGCTACACGGATATCCGTTGAAGATAACGGAAATAGCTGCACAGCTGGAAGGTACAGCCTACGTCACCCGACAGAGCGTACACTCTCCCTTGGCTATCAGAAAATGTAAGAAAGCCATGCGCAAAGCTTTTGAAAACTCAATGGCTGGCTTAGGCTCAAACCTCATAGAGGTTGTCAGCACATGCAGCTCGGGCTGGAAGATGAGTCCCGTGAAGGCTAACCAGTGGATGGAGGAGCATATGTTCGACTTCTACAAGGTGGGCGACCTAAAAGGATAAGAGAGAGACTTTGTTCATACAAGAAACAACACACATCATCATGAAAGAAGAAATAATAATAAGCGGTTTTGGAGGTCAGGGAGTTTTGTCCATGGGAAAGATCCTTGCCTATGCTGCTCTCATGGAGGGAAAAGAAGTGACATGGATGCCTGCCTACGGACCTGAGCAAAGAGGTGGCACAGCCAACGTCACTGTAATCATCTCTACTGAGAAGATATCCTCTCCCATTCTCAGCACTTACGATACGGCTATCCTACTCAACCAACCGTCGCTAGACAAGTTTCAGCCAAAAGTTAAGCCTGGGGGCACTATCATATACGATAGTTTCGGAATTCTGGAGAAGCCTTCTCGCAAAGATATTAGTAGCTTTGAAATAAACGCCATGAACACAGCTGCTGAGCTGAAGATGATGAAGACTTTCAACATTATGGTGCTGGGCGGGTATCTGAAGCTTCACCCTATCGTTGAAACCGAAAGCATCATGAAAGCTCTGAAGAAAAGCCTTCCCGAGCGCCACTGGAACCTATTGCCTGCCAATCAGGAGGCGCTGCTGAAAGGTATGGAAATCATCAAAGAAGCATAACACGAAAAAAAACTTATAATCATGTCAATGAGAAGAAATCTTAAGAAAGCCGTTAAAGCTGTTTGCGGAGAGCTTTATGCAGGAAGTCTACTCGCTTGTGTTGCAGGAAATGAATGTAACGAAGAATCATATCAGCTGATGACCCGCATTGCAGAACTGCAGCAAGACTATGTTGCACGCATAAATACTCCAGAACCCGGTATGACTCCACAAAAGTATTACTCCAAACTGCGCACAGATTTCATCAAGCAAGCTAACGAGATAGCTGATGGAATAACTTGCGAAAAATAATCTTAGAAAGAACTACTCCGATACTTTATAGAAAAGAAGTTCCATGCCTATGGCTTTAGGCATGGAACTTCTTTTTTACTTCGTAGGCTTTTCTTTCCGTAGTTTTGAGTTTTTGGGGCGATGATTTGCCCTATTCTTTTTTCCTTGAGATTGACGAGTTCTGGAGTTTTTGGGCTTTTGATGCACACTTTTTTCAGACTCTTCTAGCGTGAACCCAAGATGGTTTCGAGGTATTTTCTGCTCTAGAATTTGCTCTATCTGATGTAGTTGAGGTAGCTCCGCGGGACTGACAAGTGTCACTGCCCGCCCCTGCTTGCCTGCCCGGGCTGTTCTGCCTACTCTGTGGACATAGTCTTCGGCGTCGTGGGGCACGTCGTAATTGAGGAT
>JAFYFI010000072.1 GCA_017543785.1 Alloprevotella sp. | reverse complement strand
ATCGTACGAGTGGAATAAGTGCGTACGGCAGCAGCGCAGTTTTGCACCATGACGCTACCGTTGCGGTCGTCGGCATTTATAATGGCGAAAGCTTCGCGCGAGAGATTGTCGAAGAAGAGTTTCTTCGCATCGCGATAGTTTTCGAAAGTCTTGTGATAGTCTAAGTGGTCGCGCGTAAGGTTTGTGAATATGCCACCCGCAAACTCCAGTCCGCCAATGCGCTTTTGGTGGATAGCGTGTGAGCTACATTCCATGAAGGCATATTCGCACCCTGCCTCGACCATTTCGCCCAGCAGTTCATTGAGGCTTATGGGGTCGGGGGTAGTGTGTGAAGCTGGTACGGCGCGTCCATCGACATAGTTGCACACGGTGGAGAGCAAGCCACACTTATGCCCCATCTTTCTGAAGAGCTCGTAGAGGACGGTAGCTATAGTAGTCTTACCATTGGTGCCTGTAACGCCTACGAGGCGCAGTTTGCGCGAGGGGTCGCCATAGAAACTTGTAGCTATCCTGCCTACGGCATCCTCGGTGTCGGCTACGCGGACAAAGGTTACGCCTTCAGCCTTGACGCCAACGGGCTCGCTGTGAACGATTACCGACGCCCCGAGCGATATGGCTTTCTCTATGTAGTCGTGGCCATCTGTCTGAGTGCCTTTCACTGCCACGAAGAGATGACCATTAAGCACCTTGCGGGAATCCATCTGAACTCCCACAACATTCACGTCCTCGCTGCCCGCAATCTCCAGGGGCTTGACGTAGTGCAATACTTCTTTCAGTTTCATTATGTCTTTTTGTTTTTAGACTTATCTTTATCCTGTTTCTGCGATGAAACGGCGTTTTTTTGCTTTTTCTGCTGATTCTGAGGCTCGGGCTTTTTATCTTTTTGCTGCTGCTTGGGAGCCACGGCATCCTTCTTGGGTTGCGCAGTCGGCTTGGAGGGTTTCGGAGCGGGTTTCTGCGGCTGAGGATTTTTAACGACTTGCTGAACCTGTCCGAGTGAGTCGTTCCCGCCAATTATTTCCTCATTGCTTTCCACAATGGTCTTCACTACGCTGTCAGGGAGTTCGGGTATCTCGTCGTCGATGCTCAGGGTGAGAACCACCTGGTCGCCTTTCTTGAATGCGTGCCCTGGCTTGATGCTCTGCTTCTTAACGTGGCCTATGCCGTAAGGCTTGACCTTGAGCCCCATTTGCTCCAGGCAGTGCAAGGCGTCGCGAAGCCCATATCCTGTCAGGTCGGGCATCTTTCCTGTCTCGGGCTCATTCTGTCTGAGCACCACCCCCGACGCGCTTGTCTCTGCGGTTCCCCAAACGAAGACAGCCTTTGACGGGTTTTTTTCGGTAAAGTTCACGTTGAGTCGTTTCAACACTCTTGCCGATGCGGCGATGTTGCCCGAGCATACCATGGGCTCCTTTATGTTCGACGAGTCGCTGACGGAGGAATAATCGCTGAGACGCTGCTGAGCCATCACGGTCTCTGCCACTTTGCGGAACACAGGTCCGCAGTGGGCTCCGCCGCTGGCGGCACCAGTCTTGTTGATGCACACTATGCAGGAGTATTTGGGATTCTCGTAGGGGAAAAATCCGGCAAACGACACGAGATAGGCATCCGTGCGTCCTGCCTTCGACCACACCTGTGCCGTTCCCGTCTTTCCGGCAGTATGCACGAGTTTTGAGCCGGCTTTCTTTCCTACGCCGAGGGTCACCACTTCGCGCAGACAGGTCTGAATGTTTTTCACTGCCTCGCTGCTTGCCATGTGCTCGCGCACCACTACAGGGTCGTAGGTACGCACCACCTCGCCATTATGAAGTATGGATTTCACGAAGCGCGGTCTCATCATCCTTCCGTTGTTGGCTATGCCGTTGTAGAAAGTCAGCGTTGATATTGGTGGTATCTGCGTGACGTATCCTATGCTCATCCACGGAAGGTCGGTCTTTGCCCATGTGGGGTTAGAAGGTCGCTTTATCTGAGGCTTTGCATATCCTGGAATGGGTATCTTCAGGTCATCGGCAACACCAGTAGCCAGGATGCCGTCCACGAACTTCTGTGGGTTGGAGCCGTAGAAGCGGTCGATGAATGTGCTCACTCCCACGTTGGAGGATTGCTGTATGCACTGTCTTGCCGTAAGGGTGCCATAGCCGCCGATGCGCCAGTTGTGGTCGCGCATGGGGCGGTTGTGCATGTTGACGATGCCGCAGCCCGTGTTCACCTTGTCGTCCATGCCGAGGTATCCGTCGTTGAAGGCTACGAGGAATGACATGGGCTTGAAGACAGAGCCTGGCTCCATGAGGTTTGAAATGGCTTTGTTCTGTATTTCCTGGAAGGTGCCGTCCTTCATCCTCGAGAGGCTGACGATAGCTTTCACGTCGCCCGTAGCCACCTCCATAAGCACGCACACTCCAAACTCCACATCGCCGATTTTCTGAGCCTGCAGTTCGCGGAGCTTGTCGCCGAGGGCTTTTTCGCATATATCCTGCATCGTTACGTTCAGCGTCGTTTGCACGTCGTATCCGTCCTGCGCCGGTTCGTCAACTATGGTGAGATATTTGTTGAAAATCTTTTGTCTGTGACTCACGCCGGGTTTGCCGCGCAGTATGGAGTCGAAGCCTAGCTCTATGCCGCTGCGGGCGCTGTCCTTTCCTTTATAGAGGTCGCCCACCGTGCGCACCGCCAGTTTGCCGTAGGGATTCTTTCGTGTGTCGCTCTTCTCCACGTGGAAGCCGCCGCTATAGGCTGACAGGCGGAAGAGCGGCAGTTTCTTCACCTCCTGATACTGTATGTAGGTGATGCGCTTGGGGTAGATGAGCCAGTTCTTGCTCTCTTTTTTCCTACCTTCCAGCAGGTGCTGGCGCATCTTGGCAGGCTCTACGTCGGGGAAGATTTCGTGCAGCCCGTTGCAGATGCTGTCAAGACTCACGTTGAGGATGGAGTCGCGGCGTGCCTGGTCCTTCTTCACGCGAACGGTGTCGCGCTCGCCCGACATGAAGTCCATATACATGCGGTATTCGGGGATGGAAGCAGCCAGCACCTCGCCGTTGTCGGCAAGTATGTCGCCGCGCTTGGGGGGTATGGGCACGTTGTCTTTCTGGAAACGCTCGCTGACGCTGAGCCAATAGTCGCGCTCTACCGTCATGATGTAGAATGCCTTGCCCACGATAATCACGCATACCACGGCAATGAGTATGGCGATACCGAAGAAACGAGGCATTATTTTTTTCCCAGGAAAGTCCATTTGCGTGCTATTATATTATATATGTATTCTTGACGTATTTTTTCAGGTCTTATTCTTCTGTCGCCGTGTCCGACTGTGCAACGGGTAGGTTGAGGAGCGGCATGTTGGAGGTCTTGAGCGTTGAGTCGGTCAGCTGTTCCTCGATGACGCTGCGGCGCGTCATCTCTTTTATCTGGCTTGATATGGTCAGTGCCTTATAGCGCCTGTCGGCAAGGGTGTCGTTGAGACGGCTGGCGGTTATCATCTCCTGCTGGCAGTAGTAGCGGTTGCTCACATAGACAACAGCCATCGCCACAAGCATGACGATGTACCAAAACTGCCTGCGAAACCATCCGCCTGCCAGGATGTCGCCGCCCAGGATGGAGCGCAGCGACACGTTTGTGCGCACCTGTCCGTCGTCGTCGCGCGTGAGCTCTTTGAGCGCCTTGCGGGCACGGCGGTTTTCTGCGGCTGTCTTCTCTGCAGTATTGGTGGTTTGCTGCACCTGTTCGTCAGACTGTGCTGTCAGTTCTTTTTCGTCTGCCATGTATCAACTTTTTCTGCTATGCGCAACTTCGCACTGCGGCTGCGCGGATTTTCCTGCTGTTCGGCAGCAGAGGGGATTATTACTTTGTTGTTCACCGGGCGGAGCGGGGCGATGCGGTTTCCGTAGAAGTCTTGTTCCACGATTCCATCGGCATTTCCGCTACGCATGTAGTTTTTCACGAGTCGGTCTTCGAGGGAGTGATAGGTGAGCACCACGAGTCTGCCGCCGGGTCGCAGCAGTGAGATAGACGCCTGCAGGAGTTCGTGCAAGGCTTCGAGCTCGTGGTTCACTTCTATCCTCAGTGCCTGGAACGCCTTTGCCATGTCCTTCTTCTGCCGTTGCTGGGGCATCAGGGGCTCCAGTATGCTGAGCAGCTGCCCCACTGTCTCGACGGGCTGCTCGGCACGGCAGCGAACGAGTTGTGAGGCTATGCGCCTGCCATTCTTCAGCTCGCCATAGAGGCAGAATATCCTGCTCAGCGACTCCTCGTCGTAGTTGTTCACCACGTAGGCAGCACTCTGTCCGCCGCGCCCATTCATGCGCATGTCCAGCGGGGCGTCGAAGCGAAAAGAGAAACCGCGCTCGGGGTCGTCGAAGTGATGGCTCGACACTCCCAAGTCGGCAAGGATGCCGTCAACATAGGGCTCGCCATAGTAGCGCATCCAGTTCTTCAGATATCTGAAGTTGCTCCTCACGAAACAAAAACCCTCGGTTTCATCGGGGATATTGCGCTCTGCATCGGCGTCTTGGTCGAAGGCATAGAGCCGCGCTTCCTGAGGGAGCAGGGAGAGAATCTTCCTACTATGCCCTCCGCCGCCGAAGGTGGCATCGACATAGACACCGCCTGGGTGCAAATGAAGAGCACCCACGCACTCATCGAGGAGCACTGGTATATGATAGGTTTCCTGCTGTGTCATTGCTGCGAGGAGGTCATTACGGTCTGTACTGCCGCGCCGAACTCCTCGGGGTTAACAAAGGGCTTTTCAGCGTATTGAGCTGCCCAAAGTTCGATGCGGTCGTCCATGCCCAGAAATACTACGCGCCTCTCGACGCCGCAAAGCTCCTGATAGCGCTTGGGAACGATGAAACGACCATTGGCATCGAGTGTGCACTCGAAGACATCAGCCAAAAACTGGCGGAAAAGCATTGCTTGAGAGGCATCCCAAAGATTCAGGTGGGAGCGTAGCTCGGATACCTGAGCATCCCATGCCTCGGCAGGATAGATGACGAGACAGGGCTGGTGGATATCGCGGCGCATGACAAAGCGGAGCTCGGCACCACCCATCTGGCGGCGGAACTCAGCCGGAAGGAACAGGCGTCCCTTGGCATCCATGCGTGCTTCTATCTTTCCTAAAAAATGCATCTTTGGGGCTTGGTGCGACAAAAGTACGCAAAGTTCCCCACATTTCCCCACTTTATTACAAAAATTTTTCAGAAAAATGAATTTTGACTTTCATTTACGTTTTTATGAGGCTGATATACAGGGATTTTATGCAGCCCGAAAAAAGTGGGGACATTTTCAGTATCCGGAGTGGTTTTGCAGGTGCGGAGAAGCATAGAAAAGAGGAAAAGGGGGTTCGGGGGAAGACACGGGGCTTGTAAAAATCCTTTATCCCAGACCCCTGTTTTTGAGCTCAAAAAATGGGCATAAAAATCATCTCCACGAAAAAAGTTCCAAAAAATGCCCGTTTTTTGCATTTTGCGGAAAGGGCTGACTTTCAAGTGGATACAAAATTCGGACTTGGATTTTCGTTTGATTTTTGAAAATCCGAGCCACTTTTTTGCATTTTTTCGCCTCAAAAATGCGAAAATTTCTTTGAAGAATTTCAGAATTTCTTTGAGGAATCTGAAAATTACTTTGAGTAATCCGAAAATTTCCTTAT
>JAFYFI010000071.1 GCA_017543785.1 Alloprevotella sp. | reverse complement strand
CTCGCCGTCAGATATAAGCTACGTCTGCCTGTACTGAAAGGAGAAGAATGACGATAGCTAAAGATAAACAAAATAACCCCAACCAGTCAACGTGCTGGTCGGGGTTATTTTGTTAGCTTCCTAAAAATCTTTTTCCCATAAGCCTTTTAGTCTTTGGCGATGTTTCTCTTCTGCAGCATTGTCGGCAGGATGCCAGAAACGTTGGCCCTCTGCTTCGGAAGGGAGATATTGCTGCTTGGCAAAATGGCTGGGATAATCATGTGGATAGATATATCCGTCGGCATAGCCCAATTCTTTCATAAGAGAGGTGGGTGCGTTTCGCAGATGGAGAGGAACGGGAAGGTTTCCTGTCTTTCGGACGAAGGAAAGTGCTTCATCGATAGAAAGATATGCACTATTGGACTTAGGGCTGCTGGCCACATAAACGGTTGCCTCTGCCAGGGGTATTCTACCCTCTGGCCAGCCCAATCGCTCAACAGCGGCAAAGGCGGCATTGGCAATGAGCAGTGCATTGGGGTTTGCGAGGCCTACGTCCTCTGCTGCGCTTATCAACAGGCGGCGTGCTATGAATTTAGGGTCTTCTCCTCCCTCGATGAGCCGCGCCAGCCAATAGATAGCAGCGTCGGGGTCGCTGCCGCGAAGGGATTTTATGTAGGCAGAGATGATATCGTAGTGCATCTCTCCGTCTTTGTCATAAGCAAGAGGATTCTGCTGGAGCTGAAGAGTTACGGTCTTGTTGTTGATGACAATTTCTTCCGCTGGAGCGTTGCTTGCGTCTTGCTGAATGGAACTTACTACAAGGTCGAGTACGTTGAGCAATTTGCGAGCGTCGCCTCCGCTATAGCGAAAGAGAGCTTCTTTTTCCTCTATTCTTATGGGTAGTTCTTTTAAGACCACATCTTCGTTGAGGGCTCTTTGCAGAAGTTTGTCCAGAGCCTCAACTCCAAGAGGCTTCAACACATATACTGCGCAACGGGAAAGTAGCGGACGAATGACTTCGAAGGATGGGTTCTCGGTGGTAGCTCCTATAAGAGTTATGTCTCCATTCTCAACGGCAGCAAGCAAGCTGTCCTGCTGAGACTTTGAGAAACGATGTATCTCATCTATAAACAGGAGTGGACTTTGTGTGGCAAAGAACCTGTTCTTTTTAGCACTATCTATGACTTCGCGAACATCTTTTACTCCTGCATTAACTGCCGAAAGTGTGTAGAATGGGACATTAAGCTGAGCTGAAACTATCTTTGCAAGTGTTGTCTTTCCTACTCCAGGAGGACCCCAGAGTATGAACGACGCTATAGGCCCTGAGTCTAGCATACGACGAAGGGGAGCGCCCTTGCCAACAAGGTGCTCCTGTCCGACATAGTCCTCGAGCGTCAAAGGACGCATTCTTTCTGCTAAAGGTTTCAGGGGAGTAGTTTTTGGGGATTAGTAAATTCGCAGTTCTGTAGGTTTTTGTGGCGCAGCCAACCTAAGAACCCATCAACATAGAAATCTAAATTTATATTACCCGTTCATGGATGCCATGAACTCTTCATTGTTCAGGGTGTTCTTCATTCTGCGGCTCAGCTCTTGCATGGCTTCTACTGGATTCATATCTGCCAAGATATTGCGGAACAGCTGCATCCTGCCTATTGTGGTCTCGTCAAGCAACAAGTCTTCGCGGCGTGTGCTTGATGCCACCAGGTTGACGCTGGGGAAGATGCGCTTGTTGGAAAGGTTACGGTCAAGCTGGAGCTCCATGTTTCCTGGTCCCTTGAATTCTTCAAAGATGACTTCATCCATTTTGGAACCAGTGTCGATGAGGGCTGTAGCGATAATGGTGAGTGAGCCTCCACCTTCAATGTTTCGGGCTGCTCCAAAGAAGCGCTTAGGATATTGTAGTGAATTTGCCTCAACACCTCCCGTGAGTACCTTTCCGCTGGCAGGACTTACGGTGTTGTATGCTCTGGCAAGTCGTGTAATTGAATCAAGGAAAATCACAACATCGTGTCCGCTTTCTACCAAGCGCTTGGCTTTTTCGAGAACGAGATTAGCTATTTTCACATGTTGGCTCGCCGGCTCGTCGAAAGTAGAAGCTATAACTTCGGCATTTACTGTCCTTGCCATATCGGTAACTTCTTCCGGACGCTCATCGATGAGGAGCATCATCATATATGTGTCGGGATGGTTGCGGGAAATGGCATTGGCAATGTCTTTCATCAGCCATGTCTTACCAGTTTTGGGCTGAGCTACGATAAGGGCACGCTGACCTTTTCCTATTGGAGCAAAGAGGTCAACTATGCGACAGCTGAGTGGGTCGTTTGTGCCTGAGCAAAGCTTGAACTTTTCATCGGGGAAGAGTGGTGTTAGATGTTCAAATGCTACTCTGTCGCGGATGAGTGCAGGGTCCAAACCATTTATGCTTCTTATTTCGGCAATGCAGAAGAATTTTTCTCCTTCCTTGGGAATTCTGATTTTTCCTTCTACTACGTCACCTGTCTTTAAACCGCTGCTACGTACAATGTTGGCAGGTACATAAATGTCGTCGGGAGAGGTGAGGTAGTTGTAGTCAGATGAACGCAGGAAACCATAGCCTTCGTTCATTATATCCAGAACGCCTCCGCCGTCGATAAGTTCGGATTCAGGATTGAATGAAGGCTGAGCTTCGATTTCTCTTGCTACAGCAGCAGCTTTGGGAACGGGTTGAACCAAAGGATCTTCCTTGAAGCGGCGAAACTTAGTGCGCGTATTTGTTTCAAAGGCTTCGTCGGATATCATACTCTCTTCTACTATGGGTACATCACGAATGACGAAGAAGTCTTGCGCATCCTTTTCAGCCTTTTTGGCTTTTGATGCTGTTGCTTTCTTGCGTGTTGGCTTTTCTGGTACCAATATCACTTCGGCAGGAGCGCTTTGCTCATTTTCCGGTTGAGTAGCTTCACCTTCATTGCTCTCGGTGAACAATGTCCTCTCCTGTTCTTGGTTTTCCTTAGCTTCTCGCGCTGCTATCTCAGCCTTTGAAGGTCTGCCGCGTTTGCGTTTTACTGGCTGACTTACCTCAGGTTGCTGGGGTTCTGCAGCATCTTCAACTGAAGAATTTTTCTTTTCTTCTGAATTTCCTGCAGCAGAAGTTTCTTTTTCTACTGTGTTTGCAGAATTATCTAGCGTCTCTGAACGGCGTGAAGATACCCTTGGGCGGCGTTGCCTTGTCCCTTCAGCCTTGGTTTCTGAATGAGTCTCGGCTTGCTTGTCGAGAATATCATATACGAGAGTTTGCTTCTCGTCAGATTTTCTGTTTGGAGTTTTTAGCTCGTTAGCTATTTCGCGCAGTTCCTCCACACTCTTTGCCTGGAGTTGCACAATTGAATAAAATGCCATAAATTAAAAATTATTTTTACAGACGTACCTATTTACATATGGCATGGCCATAGTTCGGGCTAAATAGCTAAACATGCCTTCAGCCTGAAAGTCTGAAAGAAAACGTCTATGTTTATATGAATGCTTTGTTGAGAATTACAGACAGGATATATCAAAGTACAAATACCTGCCTTTGTTTTTTGCTGTGGCAAAATTAAAAGTTTCTTCTAGAAAAACAAATTTTTTGTTGTTTAGTTGACTTATTGGCTTTTGTGTCCTTCAGATATCACCTACGTTGAAAAACCTTAAGCACCATAAAAACGGATTTCATCACCCACAGTTGTTCGTGAGCCATGCCCTGGCAGGATAACGGTATCCAGGGGGAGCACAAAGATCTTCTCTTCTATGCTATGCCTAAGTTCTTTATAGTTTCCTCCAGGCAAGTCTGTACGCCCTGTGCTATTGCAAAAGATAGTATCGCCACTGAAAAGGAGTTTTTCCTTAGAGAGGAAGAAGCACAGTCCTCCTGCAGTGTGCCCTGGGGTGAAGATTACCTTTAGCTTGATTTCGCCCACTTCTATTTCTTTGCCATCACTCAAGTTGGCAATATAAGGTGGAGTCTGAAGAGGCAATGCCCGATGAATGAACATTTGCATAAAGAGTTCTGCATTTCGGTAGTTGTATTCATCCTCTGCACTCAATTCAGGCTTTAGGTTATATTTGTCATAGAGCATTTGAGCACCAAAGATATGATCAAAATGAGCATGGGTGAGGAGATGTCGTCTCGGAGTAAGTTTGTTGACTTGGATAAAATTCTGCATCTCCGCCATCTCTTCCGGCGAGCACGCTCCACAATCAATTATGACTGCTTCGCCAAGGTCGTCATATATAATATAGGTATTTTCCTCTATATGGTTGAAAATAAAATTCTTTATGTGGAGCATGGGCGTAAGTTTGTGTTTTTGGGGTTTATAGGGTGCAGGTTGGGTTCGCATTTAAAAACCTAAAGACATAAAAACTTTAAAAAGAATCCCCCTTTATTTGCGTGAAATAAGGGGGACTTTTTGTTTTGTGTACAGATGTGTTCTGCTGTATTACTTTCCTTGAGGAGCAGGCGTCTGAGCTGCTGGAGCAGCGGGTGCTGCTGCAGGTGCTTGCTGCGTCTGACCTGGAAGTTGAGGTGCGGGAGCAGACTTCATGTTGGTAACAACACTAGTAGAAGTGCTCTCGTCGGGAGTTGCATAAACTGTCAGCACACTGATTATCACGAGTGCTGCGGCAAGTGTCCACGTTGTCTTCTCAATGAAGTCTGTGGTTTTTCTCACTCCTACGAGGGCATTGGCAGAAGAAAATCCTGATGCCAGTCCACCACCCTTTGATTCCTGAATGAGAACAATCAGTATAAGCAGGATTGCTACTACAATAGCAAGAATTACTAGAATTTGATACATGTCTTTATTTTTTTGATTTTTTATTTCGTTCGTTAACAATCAGTTTTTCCAAAAATCTGATTTGGTCTGCAAAGTAAATGTTTTTTTTCGGATAATTAAAATTTATGCGCCGCAATATTTCTGACGCTTTTTCATACCGGCCCTGTTTGATATAGATTTTTGCCAGTGTTTCAGTAAGAAAGTCGTCCCCAACGTCATCCTCTTCAGTTTCTTCTATAGGGAGTTTGGGGACATACTCTGGCTCTTCTTTGAGAGTGAGACGCTGAGTACCTTTATTTATATATGCGTCCAGCCTGCTGTCCTCTTCTTCTTTTTTTTCCTCTTCGACAACGGCGTCTTCCAGTTGCATGAGGTATGAAGTATAATCCGTCGTTGCATCTCCATGCGAGGCATGCAGGGCTGCATCGCTCTGCATTTCCAGGAAATTGTCTATCAAGGACGTTGTGCGTCCCCCTTCGCCCACTGCTGGCCCTGCGCCTTCGAGAGTATCTGATATTGGCATGTTTCTACTATCAATGGCATAATTTGCTCCTTCCACCATTTCGAAGAGAGGCGTCCTGTCGGGCAGCAATATGGCATTACGCCGCAGCTGCTCACCAAAAGTCGGGTTGTGGACCAGGAACAGATTCTGCATATATAGCAGGCGCGCGGGCTGGAAGTAGGGATACCTCGCAACGAGTTCACGAAGCCTAAACAGAGTCTCTTCTGATAGTTGTGACGGGTCGTTTATGTAGGTTGTCAGGTCCAAAATTCTTATTGTGTTGATTTAATCCGATTGACATTTTATGTTTTAGGCTCTTCAGTTGGCTGTGCCCAAAGAACACACAAACCTGTTCTAATCACCAGTCTGCTACTGTAGCATTGAAAATCTGCTCAGTTATGTCATCTATCATTTCCTTCACCAAACGCTCCTGAACGGCTGACAGCTGCTGTGTGGAGTTATATTGTGACGTTGCAGAGAACTGTCGTTCCCAGTGCTGATTCATCTTTTGGTTGGAAAATCGTATGTTTACCGTGAGTTTGAGTTGCACTTGCGAGGAAAATCCATCTGCCGAGATAGCTTTGTTGTATTGGTCGTAGCCTGTTATCTCGCCTGATATCTGCATATCTCCACCACGGCGCACTATGCGCAGTCGGGTCTGGTTGGCATAGAGGTCCTGCAATTTGTTATTGAACATAGCCTCCATAGGTGCCCAGCCATAGGGAGCTCTATTAGCTATCTTGTCAAGCTGAATGCTCTTGATGAGGTCATAGTTTATAGAGGTACCTGTAAATTTGTAGCTTATACTGCACGAAACGTTTAAAGCTAAGATGCATACAAGTGCTATACCTACGCCCAGACTCCTTATGCTAGTCTTCCAAACCATATTCTTTAATTTTCCTATACAGTGTGCGGTCGGATATTCCCAGTCTCTTGGCAGCCTCTCGGCGGTGTCCGCCCGTTTGCAGCAATACTCGCTGTATGAGGCTTCGCTCTTGCTCTTGCAAGGTAGTAGGCGTTGAGGGCTGCAGTGAGTCTTCTTCTACTTCTTCTGCCTCTGCATAGCCCTCTTCTTCGTGTGTGTCAACAGCTTTTTCCACTCCGGCAGTTTTATACAGACGAGCCTTGGCATCTATGCGTTGCCCTTCGGCTCCCGCAAGTCTGCTGTCATCGCGCGAACCCACGGCACGCTTTAGCTCAGCCACATCGCGACGCAGGTCAAAGAGTATCTGGTAGAGTATCTCGCGTTCATTCTCAAAGGTGCGGTCGTGCGAACTTTTCTCGACAGCCACCAACTGATTGTGACTGCGATCTTCTGGAAGATAGCGACTCAGGATTTCGGGAGTTATCTCTCTGGTCTCTGACGTCACCGATATATTCTCAGCTATATTCTTTAGCTGTCTCACATTTCCGGGCCAGCTGTATGCCTTCATTCTCTGCTGAGCCTCTGGGGTGAGTCTCACGGAAGGCATTTTGTACTTCTCGCTCATCTCGAGGGCAAACTTACGGAACAGCAAAATGATATCATCTCCACGCTCGCGCAGAGGGGGGATACTTATGCTGAGAGTATTGAGTCTGTAATAGAGGTCCTCTCTGAATTTTCCTTGTTCTATGGCTTTTTCGAGATTCACGTTTGTGGCAGCAACTATCCTCACGTCAGTTTTTCGTATTTCGCTTGCTCCAACGGGTATATATTCGCCCGTTTCCAGCACACGCAGCAGCCTTGCTTGCGTCTGGAGTGGCAGCTCCCCTACCTCATCCAGAAATAGCGTACCACCGCTTGCCACAGCAAAATATCCCTCACGTTTTTCCACGGCACCTGTGAATGCTCCTTTCTCGTGCCCAAAGAGTTCCGAGTCTATTGTGCCTTCGGGAATAGCGCCACAGTTTACGGAGAAATATCGTTTCTGCTTTCGAGGACTGTTGTCGTGGATGATGCGCGGAAAGACTTCCTTGCCCACACCATTCTCGCCAGTGATAAGCACGGAAAGATCTACGGGGGCTATTTTCAGAGCCACCTCGATAGCACGGTTCAACTCATCATTGTCTCCAATGATGTCGTAGCGTTGCTTAGTACGTTTTATGATATCCTCGTTCATCTAAATCCTCTATTTTTGGCAAATTTAATACAAAACCTGTGCAGAATGAAACAATCTTTTCCTTTTAATATAATAAGGACAAAATAGCAAAGGATTGGTAAATCATCAATGAGATAACCAATCCTTCTGTTGACATCAGATATTTTCTTTTCAGACTTTCAGTGCATGCATTACTGCTAGGGTTCTGCAATGTGCGAGCAAAGTCTCTACCAGTTCTCACCTTGCGCTGAAAGTCAGCTTTGAGCGGCAAACGGGGCTCGAACCCGCGACCCTCAGCTTGGGAAGCTGATGCTCTGCCAACTGAGCTACTGCCGCCTGTTGCGCTGATTAACTGCTAACGCGGTGCAAAAGTAAGAATTTATTTTTAATTACTTGTGCGTAATAAGTTGCAAAAATTCTTCGCGCGTCTTTGCCTGATTGAAAGCTCCGGAGAAATCTGAGGTAGTGGTGATGCTATTGTCTTTCTCGATGCCACGCATCTGCATACACATGTGGCGAGCTTCCACAACGACCATCACTCCCAGGGGGTTCAGAGCCTCCTGTATGCACTCTTTTATCTGCGATGTCATGCGTTCCTGCACCTGCAACCTATGGGAGAAAATATCCACGACGCGAGCTATTTTCGAAAGACCTGTTATATACCCATTGGGGATATAAGCCACGTGAGCCTTACCATAGAACGGCAACATGTGGTGCTCGCAAAGTGAGTAGAAATTGATATCCTTGACTATCACCATGTGGCGATAGTCTTCGCGAAAGCGTGCAGAGTTGAGCACCTCGCTTGGGTCCATGTCATAGCCACGAGTCAGTTCCATCAGTGCTTTTGCCACGCGCAGGGGGGTCTTCAGCAAGCCGTCGCGCGTAGGGTCCTCGCCTATGAGTGTGAGCACTTCGGAGTTGAGCTGTTGCAGGCGGTTTTGTATTTCCTCAGAATTTTTCTTTGTCATTTTTTTATTGCGTATAAAACTACGATGAGTTACTTCCAACTTACCTTGCAACGAAAATGTTCGATTTCACGAGCCTTGCCTCATAGGTGAAGCCACGAGCGCGTATTTTGCGAACATATTTCATCGCTTCCTCACGAGTTTTGAAGTCTCCCACACGGCATACCCAGTGAGGGCTTACGAAATGAACGTAAGTGGAAATCTCGGGGAAGGCGCTTCTCACCTTGGATTGCATTTTCGCTGCTTCCTGTTTGTCGGCACGCGAGTTTCCGCCAGTGAACACTTGAATGCGATAGCCTTCCGAATTATAGCGCTTACGGTTGCCATTGAACTTTGGCGGGCGTTGCTGGCTGAGGGGCTTTGCCTGGGTCTGCTGTGCCGACTCTTCTTCGGAGATGTCCTGCGCCACATCGGGCTTTGCCGGCGTGGCTGCTGCCGTAGTGGTTGCTGCCGTAGTGGTTGCTGCCGTAGTGGTTGTTTTCTTGTTGTTCACCAGGTCGCTGATTTTTCCGCTCTGGCTCACCACGACATTCCCCTGACGCTCTAAGTGTTCCGTGTAGCTTTGGGCATTGGCTATGCAGCCCATCAGCATTAGGGAGCAAAGTAGGATGTTTTTCTTTTTCATAATCATAAAGATAAGGGATGTTCCCAAAGCCAGAGACTGATGCAGCCTCCAGCTTCGGGAATTTTTAGTTTTTCATTTTATCAAACTGATATTTTCCAGGTTGATAGTCAAAGCATGAATGTTTTTATTTCCAAGCGTCGATGATGCCCTTGAAATCTTCGGCTTTGAGGGCAGCTCCGCCAATGAGTCCGCCGTCAACATCGGGCTTTGCAAAAAGTTCCTTGGCATTGGAAGGCTTGCAGCTACCGCCATAAAGGATTGAGGTGTCTTCAGCAACCTTCTCGCCAAACTTGCCAGCAATAGTAGCACGGATGAAGGCGTGCATTTCCTGTGCCTGGTCGGCTGTTGCAGTCTTGCCTGTGCCGATAGCCCATACGGGTTCGTAGGCAAGGATGATGTTGCCCATCTGCTCTGCTGTCAGTTCAAAGAGTGAACCGGCAAGCTGCTTCTCCACAACACTGTTCTGTATGCCAGCCTCACGCTCTTCGAGTACTTCGCCGATGCAGAAAATCACTTTCAGACCATTTTCAAGAGCGAGGTTCACTTTCTCTTTCAGTATCTCAGCGGTTTCGGCATAGTACGAGCGACGCTCGCTGTGTCCCAGGATGACGTAGTCGGCACCTGTGCTCTTCACCATCTCTGCACTAACTTCACCCGTGTAGGCACCTTTAGCCTTGTCTGCGCAGTTTTCTGCACCCAGATCTATCACGTCCTTATTCAGCAGCGCTGCCACTGAAGCCAGGTGTATGAAAGGAGTGCAAATCACCACGTCGCAGTTGGGCTTGTCGGCGGTGAGGGCTTCGTTGAGTTCTTTTGCCAGTTCAATACCTTCTTGCAGGTTCTTGTTCATTTTCCAGTTGCCTGCTACGATTTTTTTTCTCATTTTTTGTTGGTTTTTAGTTAAATTATCTGTGATTTTGGTTTTTTCATTGTTTTGGGAAAGCCTGCTCCGACGCCATCTGAAGATTCCCACCTTCATCCTGCACCATAAATAGTCGCACAGGCAGAAGAACAGGAGCTGAAGGAGGAACGCGCCTATAAGCTTCAGCCACCTTTCCCTGTTCGATGCCGGGCTGAGGTCCTTGATTTCCTCCCTTGAGGTAAATGTAGGCAAGTCGTTGTTGCTCCATTTTTTCCTTATCACACCATTGTGCAGCAATACGAGCCCAGGGTTTGAGCGAGCCAATGAGCGCAGCTGCGACTTCTCGCCTTCCAGCACATCATAGGCTGCTCCGGTGCGGTCTTTCCACTCGTCCCAGGCTTCAGGCTCTCCGGCTGTCAGGGCATAGAAGGCTATTCCCTGGTCTTGGGCAAAGTCGAAAAGGTCATTTATCCTGTCGTTGCAACCGTCGTCGGCATGCCTCATGTCGGGCAGGGTAACAAGGAAAAGGCTGCCTTCTGCGTTCAGCAGGCTGTCGGTGACATCTTCTCCTTCAGGAGTCATGGCGTAGAACGACGCCAATTCTATGTCGTCCTGATTTTCTGTGTTTCCCCAATATGCCTTCCTAATATTAGCGCCTTCGCGGAAGGCAGTAAAGTCCACTGGCGGCAGATAGTGCAGGGAATATAGTGTCAGGCCTATGATGAACAGCACCGTCCACACATCGGTTATCCACTGGCTTCTACGCGAGATGAACCGCGGAATGTAGAGGGGGAACAGTGCTATCAGTATGGTGCATGGCAGCAGGACACAGTTTTTCAGCAAGGTCTGTCCGTTTGTCAGTTTTGCTGCTGCACCGAAACATCCGCAGTCGGCTACCGGCTCTGCAAAGAAAACGTAAGCCGAGAACAGCGTCAGCACCAGCATCAGCGCCGCCGTCAGTTTGGTTGTGGAGCGCCGCCGAATGCCCAGCACCAGATTCACTCCGCAGCATGTCTCCACGAGTGCCAGCAGTGCGGCGAGGATGTTCAGCGTCAGCGAGGATGCGGTGAACGGCAGTCCCCAACTGTTGCTGTATGCCTCGAGCTTAATGCTCATCCCTGCGGGGTCGATGGCTTTGACTATACCTGAAAACAGTAGCGTCACGCCGACAAACACTGTCAGCAGCGGCACTGCCACCCTCAGACACTTCTCTTTCCAGTTTCTATCTGCCATTTCGTTCTTCGAAGGGGATATTTCTCAACGTCTCATTCTGCCTCAGTGTTCTCCACCACGAGTTTTATGAGGGCAAAGACTGCATAGTTGAGTATGTCCATATAGTTTGCCTCTATGCCCTCCGACACCAGAGTCTTTCCACCCAAGTCCTCTATCTGCTTCGTGCGGAACACCTTCATGAGTATCAGGTCGGTGTAGGACGATATGCGCATATCGCGCCATATCTCACCGTAGTCATGGTTCTTGCGCCCCATCAGTTCCAGGGTGCTTTGGGCATATTTGTCGTATAGCTCCATAGCCTGGCTCACGGGGAGTTCCGTAGGCTCATCGCTTTTCAGGCTGAGCTGTATCATGCCTATAATGGAATAGTTCACCAGTCCGATAAACTCAGGCACTATGCCTTCGTCCACGAGTGCTTCGCCTTTTTCCTCAAGGGTGCGTATGCGGTTTGCCTTTATCAGTAGCTGGTCCGTCACGCTCGGGATACGCATGATGCGCCATGCTGTGCCGTAGTCGTGGAGTTTCTTCTCAAAGAGACTGCGACAGGTCTTTATTACCTCGCGTGTCTCCTCGGCAGTATTCATATTATTCATGTCTCAGTTTTTTTTCGTTAAGCCTCTGGGGCAGAAGTTTTCTCTTCTTCTTCTCTACGCTTTGTCTATCTGCCCGTCACTACCCTCTCGCCGGCATAGAAGCTTAGCGTGGAGAGCAGTTCCATGTTTTCTTTGTATTCCCTCATCTTTTCCATACAAGCCTCCATCTTGCCCTCGTGCGAGAGTTGGTGCACTTCATGCTCCAGACGCTTCAGGCGGCGTTTGATGAAAGAATACTTCATTTCGTTTATTATCGTTGTAATGGTTTCGTCAAGATGCTCTTCTTCGCTGCCGTACATCGTCTTGTTGTTCCGCGACAGCTCTTCCTTGTCAACGCCTATCTCTCCTGCGAGCCCCGAAATTCTGGGGTCGGGATGCGACAAGAAATACTGCAGCGTGCCCCCTGCTCCCGATGTGCCTATCTCGATGGCCTTGTCGAGTATTTCCTGGTAGAGGGCATTGCTGAAGTGCATATCGTCCTTCGCCAGCTCTTGTGCCACATATTCTGCCAGACATATAGTGCCGGGGGTATCTTCGTCCTCACTTTCTACTTCAAAAGTGTACTCCCCATGACGCACCACCTGCTGTATCAGAGCCCTTTCTTCCGGCAGTTCGTCTTGTCGCTGCTGGGTGGCAAGCTGCAGCTCTGCCGTGGGTGTGGGAGTCTGGCTCTCTGGCTCGGCGTCTTGGCGGTTTTCTTCCTTTTCCTTTTTCTCTATGTCGCGTTGCAGGCGGTTTTTGCGCTCCTTGCTCACCTCGCTGAGTATGAGAGCCTCGTCGGTGTCGAGCATGCGGGCACACTCGTGGGCATAGGTCTGTCGGACTATGCCCTCTGGTATCACGGAGATGCTTCTCACGATGTCGGCAATGAGTCCTGCTCGGCGTATGGGGTCGCCGGCAGCATCTTTCATCAGGAGGTCGGTCTTGAAGGTGATGAAATCGGTCTGCCGCTCTTCCAGATATTTCTTAAACTCCTCGGCACTGTGTTTTTTGGCAAAACTGTCGGGGTCGTCGCCGTCGGGCAGGAGCAGCACTTTCACGTTCATACCTTCCGACAGAAGCATGTCGATGCCTCTGAGCGAGGCGTGTATGCCGGCGGCATCGCCGTCGTAGAGCACCGTGATGTTTTTCGTGAAGCGGTGCAGCAGGCGTATCTGTCCCTCCGTCAGCGACGTGCCGCTCGAGGCTACCACGTTCTCCACTCCACTCTGATGCATGGAGATAACGTCCATGTAGCCCTCTACCATGTAGCAGCGGTCTTCCTTGACGATGGCTTTCTTGCTCTGATAGAGTCCGTAGAGCTCACGGCTTTTGTCATAAATCTCGCTGTCGGGCGAGTTTATGTACTTAGCCATCTTCTTGTCGTTGGTGAGTATTCTGCCTCCGAAGCCCACCACACTGCCCGACACTGAGAATATGGGGAAGATGACGCGACTGCGATATTTGTCTATCAGCCGTCCCTCGTCGGTCTTGAAGCACAGGCCTGTCTTGGTCAGGAAGTCTTCCTGATAGCCTTTTGCCTTAGCAGCCTTCGAGAGGGCATCGCGCTGCTCCAGCGAAAACCCCAGGCGGAAGCGCTTAATGATGTCGTCGCGCAAGCCGCGGCTCCTCAGATATGCCATTCCCACAGCCTTGCCGTCGGGATGTGTGTGAAGGATATTTTCAAAGTATCCGCATGCCCATTCGTTCACGGCGAGCATGCTCTGGCGCAGACTGCTTGCCTGGCGCTCTTCATCGGTTTCTTCTCTCTCCTTTACCTCTATGCCATATTTCCTGCCAAGCCACTTGATGGCTTCGGGATAAGTGAGCTGCTCCATCTCCATGACGAAGTGAACAGCATCGCCACCCTTGCCGCAACCGAAACATTTGCATATCTGCTTCGACGGCGTCACAACGAAACTTGGAGTCTTCTCGTTGTGAAAGGGACAGAGGCCTTTGTAGTTGGCACCTGCCTTGCGCAACGTGACAAACTCCTTCACGACATCCACGATATCGGCGGCGTCTTTCACTCGTTGTATGGTAGCGTAGTCTATCATTCTTTCTGGGGGAGAGAGAGTAGGGTCTTGGGGTTGTGGGTTCGTAGGTTTGCAGGTTTGTTCAGCACAAAAAAAGCCTATCTACCTAAACTCAATGCTTAATAGTCTTTTCCAACAGGTTGGAGGCGAGTAAATCGGCTGCGTGGACCACGGACACCAGTGGGCTCTTCTCCAAAGCTGCCCTCAGCGCAAAGCGCTGTGCCGAGCCTTGCTCGCCTATGTCGAACATGCCCATGTGCCAGCGTATGGCAAGGAGTTCGTCGCGGCGAAGTCGCATGAACCAACCTATGATGACGCACGATTTCTCGCCATGCCCCAGCGGGAACTCGTCCTGTACCTCATAGCCCATGTAGCTATCCCAGCGTCCCTCGCTGTTCTTCTTCCACTTTTCTGTGGGCTTGTAGAGTTTCGTCTTGCACAGGTCATGAAACAACGTGCTGATGGCAAGGCTCTCAAAAGAGATTTTCTCGTTGTAGTTTGCCTCGCCGCTCTGCTCTGCCGGTACGGCTATGCCTTCGTATATTGCCTTTGCCGTGTAGAATACGTTCATGGAGTGCTTGCAGAGCCCTCCTTCCTGATTCAGGTGGAAAGCCGTTGACGAAGGGGCAGTATAGAAATCGGTGGTCTCCAAGTATGACAGAAGCTCCTCCAGACCTTCGCGATGTATATTCTCGCGGCAAAGCCTCAGAAATGCTTCTTTGTTGGCAGATATTTCTTCTCGCGTCATATCGTGTATTACTTATATTTTTTATCAGGCGCAAAAATAACTAATTTTTTCCACACGACACAGGTTTTTAACATTTTTGAGGAAGAATCATAATGCCAACATCCATAGGAATCAGAAAGCATGCTACCAAGCCACTGCTATCTGGCACAAACTTGCGACCAACGGTTTTGTCAAAATCCTTTATCCGCGACCCCCTGTTTTTGAGCTCAAAAAACGGGCATAAAAATCATCTCCGAAAAATTTGGTCCGAAAAATGCCCGTTTTTTGCATTTTGAGGAAACATCTGACTTTCAAGCTGATATAAAATTTAGGCTCGGATTTTCCTTTGATTTTTGAAAATCCGAGCCACTTTTCTGCATTTTTTCGCCTCAAAAACGCGAAAATTTCTTTGAGAAATTTCAGAATTTCTT
>JAFYFI010000011.1 GCA_017543785.1 Alloprevotella sp. | reverse complement strand
TTTTGAAAATCCGAGCCACTTTTTCGCGATTTTTCGCCTCAGAAACGCGAAAATTTCTTTGAGGAATTTCAGAATTTCTTTGAGGAATTTTGAAATTACTTTGAGTAATCCGAAAATTTCCTTATCGGATTTTCGCGGAGTCAAAATCTTTGCAGAAATTCCTCAAATCTGCGTTCTATTTTGAAGAAAATCGCGTGTCAAAACTTTTTACTTTTTCGTCAAAATTCTTTACCCTTCTCCGAAAGGCTCTGACTGTCATTCGCCCCATGCCGACATGTTCTGCAAACGGAGTGAGGCGGGCGAGTGCAGAAAGGCGGACTGGCGCTGCGGGCGGACACAAGAACAGGGGACACGCAGACCTGAAGTCTGCATGTCCCCTGCAGGGATGCGGCTAAGCCATGGCACCAAGCTCAGGCTGTAGCTTTGTCATTGGATTGTCAGCAGCCCATGACCCATTTCACTATGTAGAGCACTATAGGTATGGTCACTACGGCTATGCCTATGACGTCGATAATAGCTCCCGACTTTATCATCTTCGTTATGGGTATGTATCCGCTGGCATATACTATGGCGTTTGGCGGAGTGGATACAGGCATCATGAAGCCCAGGCTTGAGCTGAGTGCCACGCCTACTGCCACGGGTATAGGACTGAAGCCTGCCTCGATGGCTGCACCTATGGCGAGTGGGCCTATCATGCCGACGGCTGCCGTATGCGACGTGAGTTCGGACATGAGCAGGGCTGCCACGCAGAACACTGCTACGAAGATGGCCTCGTGGGGCTCGCCCATGAGCTGAACTATCTCTTGTCCTATCCAGCCCGAGAGTCCGGTGCTATACATCATGCCTCCCATGGCAAGTCCGCCGCCGAAGAGCAGAAGTGTGCCCCACTCGATGCCTTTCACGGCGTCTTTCCACTGAAGTGTCATCTTTCCCCAACTCTTATCCACGGGGAGGAAGAACATCAGCAGTCCGCCTATCATGGCAACAGTAGCTTCGGGGAGCACCTTGTTGTAGCTCTTCAGTATCTCGCTGTCGTTGCCATAGATGACGCTCAGCACACCGGGCAATACCCAGAGCACCACTGCCACGATGAAGGCGAAGAGGGTGTTCTTCTGAGCGCGTGTCCACTTGCCGAGTTCGTTCACCTTTCCGCGGATGAAGTCCTGTGCTCCTTCAATGTGCTCCACGTCGGCGGGGAACATCTTCCACAGCACGATGTAGGCTATGATGAAATATATAATCATGGCTATGAATCCCCACACCATCCACTGGAAGAAGGATATGCTGTAGAGCTCGGGGTTCTTCTGGCCCAGGAAACCTATCATCATGATGTTGGGCGGTGTGCCTATGGGAGTGAGCACTCCGCCTATGGAGCACGAGTAGGCAGTCATAAGCATGAGGCCGGTGGCATACTTATAGGAATAGAGGTTTATCTCCCTGCCGTTGGCAGCCATCATTTCGCGGATAGCCTCCAGTAGTCCGAGGGCTATGGGGAACATCATGGCGGCGGTGGCGGTGTTGCTTATCCAGCCTGAGCATATCATGCATGCAAGACCTATGGAGAGGAAGATGCGCCTCGGGCTGTCGCCCACCCACTTCATGGAGATAATGCCGTAGGCAATGCGCTTGTCCAGCCCGTTGACCATCATGGCTTTTGCTATGATGAAGCCTCCCATGAAAAGGAATATCATGGGGTTGCCAAAAGCCGAGAACGCCTCTTTCATGCTCACTACGCCGCACATCACGCAGAGCGTGGGACCTATGAGCGAGGTGACGGGTATGGGCACAGGCTCCGTAATCCACCATAGGCACACGAGCGTCATGATGGAGAGCAACTTGTGAGCCTCGGGCGTGAGTGCCTCGATGGGAGTAAAGTATATGAGCAGGGCGCAGATAGGGGCGCAGATGGCTCCTATGAGGCGGCGCCTGCGGTCGAACTTGGAACTGCCCAGCAACTCGTCATCGCTGACGGATGGGGCTTTGGTCAGTTTTTCTGCCATAATAGTAAGTTTTTTATTCTGCCAGCGTACAATTGCCGTCAACAACATTTATGATATTCTCACGCCTTGCCTTGCTGATGATGGTCAGCGCCACTTTCTCGTTGACGTGGAATTTTTGCTTCAACTCCTTGATGAGACGATTTTGCGAAAGCGGCGACTTCTCGGCTTCCTTGAAAATCTGCTGAATGGTGGCTCTCAGTTTTTCGGTATCGCCTGCGATGGTGGTGTGGTGGCAGTGCTTGTAGAAGAACAAGCCAATACCTAAGAGAAGCACCAAAATAATAATAAGAACCGGAGTACTCATAATAGTGAACTTGAATAGTTTAAAAATGTTGAACTTTGGTTTAATACAAATGTAATATGCAAAATTATCATTTTTTCCTTAAAAAAAAGTTTTCTGGAAAGAAAATGCACACTTTTGGCTTTTTTCTGCAAAAAATTCATCCTTTCCGGTATAAAAACGACACTGGGGCGCAGGACATTTCTCATATCCTGCGCCCCAGCGAGTCTGCCTGAGGTCTTCGCCTATTCGGCTATCATGCGTTTGTTCTGCTTGTCGGTAAGTATGCCGCCTGTCCAGCTCTTGCCGCTGCGCTCCTGCACGAAACGCATCTGCTGGGCAAAGCGGTGCCCATATTCGCGCGTCAGCACCGTAATGTCTATGCTGCGCGTTGCCTGCGCCTGAGTCCAGGTTTTCTGCATGAACACGGTGCCCTCGTAGCGGCTGCCTACTTCTGCCTTGACGGCTGCCACGACAGGTTTGCTCACCGATGCTGCCACCTTGCGCTGCTGCGGCTCGGCTACGGGTGGGGAGTTGGTAGCCTTCAGGAGCTCTCCTGTATTTTCATACTCCGTCTCAGCCTCCGCGTCGAGCTGGCTGAAGGCTTCAGCCTCGGGCGAGTTGGCTTGGTACTGGTCGTGCTGCAAATATATCTCATTGTAAGCCAGACGCGCTTTCCAGTAGCCCAGGGCGCTCTCCGTGAGCGTAGGGCTCTGCTTCATGTCGCCGTACCACTGCCTCATGCAGTCCGAAATGGTCTCCAGCGGCGTGAGGCTGCGCGCCACGCAGAGTGCTTGGTCGCGGCGGCGGGAACGCATCTGCTCGTACTCGTCAGCATTGGTCCAGGGCAATACTGCTTCCTGATCTTCGGCAATGATGCCTTTTTCAGGAACGTCCATGCGGTAGCTTATGCCCGAAAAAGCCTCAGCATCGTCGAGGATAAGTGTGCGCACAAATCCGTCGAGCGCCACGGGCGAGGCAGGGTCGGTGAGCAAGGCTGCACAGTAGGCATTGCGCAACGTCTCGTCCCAAGCCACATAGCCGGGACGCTTGTGCGGAAGCTCCACCATGCGGTATGTCAGGAGCTGCAGCGTCTGCGTGGAACCCTGAATGCTCATGCCCTTGCTGAAGAGCTGCATATAGTCGTTCTCCAAGGTCTGCGCAGACGCCTTGGTATGCATGACATAATAGTCCTTGAAAGCATAATAGGGCTGATAGGGATAGAGCTGAGGGTCGAGCTGTTCATAGGCAGCATGTATGCTACTCAGCGAGCGCGAGTAGCCATCGCGCACTGTGGGGTCGGTAGCCTGAGGGTCGGTAGAGGCAGCCTTCTTCGAGGGCTTATAGGTCTTCTCCGGATTGGGCAGCTTTCCGTAGCTTTGTGCCAAAGCCCAGTTCTCACCCTTCTTGCCGGACGCCATCTGCGACACTTTCTTCTGCCGACGCGACTTGGAAGCCGACGTGATGAACTCCGCAGATGTCTGCTCCGACGACTCTGTACGCACATAGGTGCCGTCGGGCAGGTATTCTTCGGTAGTCCTTGAAGCATTCTTGTCGGGGGCATAGACCTGCGCCGAGCCCCTCAGATTGGGCAGCAAGCACAGCGCCGCAAAGAGCACGGCGGCATGCATACGACAGCCATGTAGGCGCGAAGACTTAGTATAGACACGGATTTTTTTCATTCTTTTTCCTTATAGACTTTGCTATTGACGAGTGTAAAGGTGCAATGACTGCATGCACACCGCGAAGATAAGAGGTTTTTGGCGTAACAGCGGCAAAGGGACGGCAGAAATTTAGAGCACAAAAAAGCCACTGACCCGGCAGAGGCTCATGGCTACGTGGTGTGTAGCTACAGTTTTTCTCTGCTGGGTCAGTGGCGTTGCGGAGAGCGGGGCTTTTACTGCTTTGCTCTTAAGCGACTATCAGTTGCCGCCCATAGGAGGGAAACCGCCAGGACCGCCCATAGGTGGGAAACCACCCTGTCCGCCCATAGGACGTCTGCCCTGCCTGCCGTTACCGCCGCGCATGCCGCCGCGACGCTGCGAGAAGATGCGAAGCAGTTGCTTGGGAGTGAGTTTCTCGCGGAAGCGGTTGTAGTAGTCGCGCTTCACGGCAACTTCCTTCTCGGCTACGTCGAAACCTCCAAGGATGAACTTCTCAGCCTGCTCGTCGGTGAATTTCTTCATTTCCTTTTCTTTCACGTTCTCTGGGCTGTCATCGTCGTCATCGTCGTTTTTCTCCGGCTTCGAAGGCTTTGGCATATCCTTCATAGCTTCTTTCCTCACGGCGCGAAGCTGCTCCTGATATTCAATATAGAGATTGGTGAACCAAAGGCTTGTCTCTTTGTCGAGCTTGAGTTCCTTTGCCTGGTCTTTGGCACGTTTTTCTACACGTTCCTTGTGCATCTTTTCAAAGTCGAAACGACGTTGTGCACTCAAAGTCATTGCCGACACAAATGCTATGGCAACGAGAAATAAAACTTGTTTTTTCATACTAAATCAATTTAAAATTTGTTGGTACAGTTACTTTTAAGACTCAAGAAAAGTTGCAGAGTTTAAATGGAAAAAAATGAATTATCCTAAAAAAATGGTAAATTCGCACCCATGTTTATAAATAAGTATGAGAAGGCCGTACTGGCAGCCGTACGCGCTGGAGAGGCAATAATGGAAATCTACTCCCAGCCGACAGAGACCTGGGACGTAGAGTTCAAATCGGACAACTCGCCAGTGACGCTGGCAGACCGCCGCGCACATGCCATCATTGCAGAGATGCTTGCCGACACTGAGATTCCACTGCTCAGCGAAGAGGGCGAGCACAACGACTTTGCTTCCCGACAAGGCTGGAAACGCCTATGGATGGTTGACCCTCTCGACGGGACAAAGGAATTCATAAGCCGCAATGGGGTGTTCACGGTGAACATTGCCCTCATAGAAGACTGCAAACCCGTATGGGGAGTGATATACTTTCCCAAAGACGACGTGCTGTACGTAGGTGGCACCGAGCAGACGCCACTCCGCATAGAGCATCCGCTCGACAAGGCGCTGCGCCGCGCAACTCTCTTGCCGCAGAAGATTGAAAGGCCCTTCACGGTGGTGGCTTCGCGCTCACACTTCACACCCGAGACAAAAAAGTTTATAGACAATCTGCGAAAGGAACACCCCGACCTGGAGTGCATCACTTCGGGCAGCTCGCTGAAGCTTTGCCGCGTGGCAGAGGGTATGGCAGACATCTATCCGCGCTTTGCCCCTGCGATGGAGTGGGACATTGCCGCTGGCGAGGCCATAGTGCGCGCAGCTGGAGGAAAGGTTGTCAATGCCGACACAGGAGAGCCGCTCACCTACAACAAGGCAGACCTCCACAGCCCGTGGGTCATTGCAAGTTTATAGCCCAAGCAAATAAATTCATTCTTCTAAAACATCTTTCTACCTCTCATGTCAGCATCAGCAATCTTTGCACTCTGCATCCTAGCAATGCTCATCGTTGCTCTCATCCGCGACCGTATGCGCCCCGGGATAGCGATGCTGACTGGCTCCGTCATATTCCTGTGTGCAGGCATCCTCACTCCTAAGGAGATGCTCGAGGGCTTCTCGAACAAGGGCATGATTACCGTTGCCCTGCTCTATCTTGTCAGCGAGGGCATCAGGCGCAGCAACATTCTGGAAAAGATACTCCACGTGCTGCTACCAAAGAAGGGCAAAAACGTAAGGAAGATTCAAGCCCGCATGCTGCCAGTGGTGGCTGGCATATCGGCTTTCCTCAACAATACTCCCGTTGTAGTCATCTTCGCCCCAATGATAAAGCGCTGGGCAGACAAGGTAGGGATGCCGGCAACGAAGTTTCTCATTCCTTTGTCCTATGCCACAATCCTGGGCGGCATGTGTACTCTCATAGGAACAAGCACCAATCTCGTGGTACACGGCATGATTATCAATGCCGACTTTGAGGGCTTTACGATGTTTGAGTTGGGAAAGGTCGGAGTATTCATAGCCATTGCCGGACTTATATATATCATCGTGGCTGGCAAATGGCTGCTGCCCAACAGGAGAGAAGAAGATGCTGAGAGTGCAGAGGACGAAGCCCACACTGGGCGATACCACCACTACGAAGTGATTCTGAGTGCTCGCTTCCCCGCCATAGGCAAACGCATCAACGAGATAGACTTTCGCAGAAAGTTCGGCGCCTCAATCATGGAAGTACGGCGCCACGGAGAGGTTTTCATAATGAAAGATATGAGAGGAAAGCGCTACAAAGAAGGCGACTCGCTGCTGCTCATGGCTGACGACAACTTCAGGAAAAACTGGGGAGACTCTTCTTTCTTCCTTTTAGTCTCGGGCAACGAGGGCAAGGAGGAAAAAATGTCGCCACTGAAACGCTGGATATCCTTCACGCTGCTGGTTCTCATGGTCGTAGGCGCCACTGTGGGAGAGATTCCATCAGTGAGAGAGGCTTTTCCGAAAGTTCACCTTGACATGTTCTTCTTTGCATCGGTTGTGACTGTCGTCATGGCTTGGATGAACATTTTTCCGGCAAGAAAATACACGAAATACATTAGTTGGGACATCGTCATTACCATTGCGTCGGCATTTGCCATCAGCAAAGCCATGATAAACTCGGGTGTAGCCGATGCCATAGCCGAGTTTGCCATTGGTCTGACCGACTCTTATGGCCCTTACATACTGCTGGCGGTGATTTTCATCATTACTAATCTCTTCACAGAGCTTATGACCAACAACGCTGCTGCAGCACTGGCGTTCCCCATAAGCCTTTCTATCGCGCAGCACCTCGGCGTTGACCCGACACCTTTCTTCGTGACGATATGTATGGCTGCAAGCAGCAGTTTCTGCACACCCATAGGCTATCAGACTAACCTCATCGTGCAGGGTGTAGGCGGATACAAGTTTATCGACTTTATCCGTTTCGGTCTGCCACTGAACATCATCTCGCTGATAATAAGTGTTACTCTAATCCCCATATTCTGGCCTTTCTGAGAGCCTTTCAAATAAAAAATTCATGAAACCAACCGACGGCAACATATATCCCATCTTCGACCGCATGCTCTCACGCTCCGACAAGGAGCAGTTGCTTGGGCAGCGAGGCTTGATGCTCTGGTTCACAGGTCTGAGCGGCTCGGGCAAGAGTACCGTAGCCATTGCCGTGGAGCGTGAGTTGCAGCGCCGCGGTTTGCTCTGCCGCATACTCGACGGCGACAATATCCGCACAGGCATAAACAGCAACCTGGGGTTCAGCGCCGACGACCGCAAGGAGAACATCCGCCGCATTGCAGAAGTAGCAAAGCTTTTTGTAGATACCGGCATCATCACTATAGCTGCTTTCATCAGTCCTACGGAAGAGTTGCGCCAGCTGGCTCGCGGCATCATCGGTGCCGCAGACTTCAAGGAAATCTATATCTCCACGCCACTCGCCGTTTGTGAAGAGAGAGACGTGAAAGGACTCTATGCCCGTGCACGGCGAGGTGAGATTCAGAATTTCACAGGTATCAGTGCCCCTTTCGAAGCACCTGCCTCGCCGGCGCTAAGTCTCGACACCTCGAAGATGAGCCTGGAAGATTGTGTGGAGAAAATCTTAGAAATTGTTGAAAACGAAGACAACTGAAAAAACATGGATAAATATAACCTGAGCCATTTGGCGGAACTCGAAGCAGAGTCTATCTACATCATCCGCGAAGTGGCTGCAGAATTTGAAAATCCCGTAATGCTCTATAGCATAGGCAAGGACAGCAGCGTCATGCTTCGCCTCGCAGAGAAAGCCTTTGCTCCCGGCAAGCCGCCATTCCCTCTGATGCACATTGACTCAAAGTGGAAATTCAAGGAAATGATTGAGTTTCGCGACAAATACGCCGCACAGCACGGCTGGAAACTCATTGTGGAGAGCAACATGGAGGCATTCCGCGCTGGAGTAGGTCCTTTCAGCCACGGCTCCAAGGTACACACCGACTTGATGAAGACAAAAGCCCTGCTCGACGCTCTGAAAAAGCACAAGTTTGATGCAGCCTTCGGCGGAGCCCGCCGCGACGAGGAGAAGAGCCGCGCAAAGGAGCGCATCTTCAGTTTTCGCGACGAGTTTCAGCAGTGGGACCCAAAAAATCAGCGTCCTGAACTGTGGGACATCTACAATGCACGCATCCACAAAGGCGAGAGCATCCGCGTGTTCCCACTCTCAAACTGGACAGAACTGGACGTGTGGCAATACATCCGCCTGGAGAACATTCCCATCGTGCCTCTCTACTTTGCCAAGCCTCGCCCCGTTGTGGAACTCGACGGACAGCTCATCATGCCCGACGACGACAGACTCCCAGCCGAACTGCGTCCGAAAATAGAGACGCGCACCATACGCTTCCGCACCCTGGGCTGCTGGCCGCTGACGGGAGCCATAGAAAGCGAAGCCGACACCATCGAGAAAATCGTTGAGGAGATGATGACCACCACTAAGAGTGAGCGCACCACTCGCGTTATAGACTTCGACCAAGAGGCTTCCATGGAACAGAAAAAACGCGAAGGATATTTCTAGGACTAACACATCATCAGCATAGCTCTTAATGTCAGCCCATAGGCTCTACACGCATTCAAGCAACTATGCTATAAGGACTTTCAACAACTACCTGTCAGGAAAAATCTCATGAGTATTTCCATCAACATGCAGTCTGAACTGCGCGGCACAGCCCTGTTGCCTGCTTCGAAAAGCATCTCTGCGCGAGCCCTCATACTTGCCGCGCTGACCGATGCCGGCTCTCACGCAGGCTCTTTGGAGGAGTGTCTGCCAGGGCTTAGCGATGCCGACGACACCAAAGCCTTGCTGCGAGGGCTATCTTCTTCTTCCGAAACTATCGACGTTGGAGCTGCCGGCACAGCAATGCGTTTTCTCACGGCATACCTGGCTCAAAAAGACGGCACTCACCTGCTCACCGGTAGTGAGCGCATGAAACAACGCCCCATAGGCATCCTCGTCAGCGCACTGCGAGCACTCGGTGCCGACATAAGCTATGCCGGTGCTGAGGGCTATCCTCCGCTGAAGATAAGAGGCGCGCGTTTGCGCAGCGGCACCGTGCGTCTCAGTGCAAGCGTCTCCTCGCAGTACGTATCGGCAATGCTCATGATTGCCCCCACCCTGCCCCAAGGACTCACGCTGCGCCTCGACGGCAACGTGGCTTCTCGCCCATACATCGACATGACGCTGGAGCTCATGAAAATGTTTGGCGCCAGCTACGAGTGGCTTTCCGACAGCATTGTCCATGTGCCACATGCCAGGTACAACATGCCCGAAGGCTTCTCCGTAGAAGCCGACTGGAGCGCAGCCTCCTACTGGTATGAAATGGTAGCTCTGTCCGACGACCCCGAGGCGCTCATCTTCCTGCCCCATCTGCACAAGGAGAGTCTGCAGGGCGACAGTCGTGTGGCTGAGCTGTTCCTTTCTCTTGGCGTAAAGACTGAATTCACTAACGGCGGCGCCCTGCTCACAAAATCTCCGCAGCCTGGCACTCCCCTTGCCATCGACCTTTCAAACCAGCCCGACCTGGCTCAGACCCTGGTTGTGACATGCGCCATATTGCAGCGTCCCTTCACCTTTAGCGGACTCCGCAGCCTGCGCATCAAGGAGACCGACCGCACTGCAGCGCTGCAGGCTGAGCTCCTGAAACTGGGCTGCCAACTCGAGGCTATAGGCGATGACGTAGTACGACTGCTGCCTGCGGAAACTCAGTGCGCCGAAAATCCCTGCATATCTACCTACGACGACCACCGCATGGCGATGGCATTTGCTCCTTGTGCCTACAAATTCCCCTCGCTCTGCATAGATGAGCCTCAGGTGGTGAGCAAGTCTTATCCCACTTTCTGGCAGGAACTAGCAAAATTTGCACAGATAAGATGAAGAATCCATATTGCAGCATTGCAGCCGACTGCACCTTCGACTGCGAAGAAGACATTCTTAATGCCGAGCCCGAATACTACGACGACGAAGAACTCGATGCCTATCGCGGCATCGCCGCCGACGCATACAGCCCCGAGCAGGTTGAAGAGTTCGAGGAAGTGATGACCACCATGCGCCCCTACGAAGTTCACGGCTGGCTCGTCTCCCTCGGTCAGCGCGGCATAAACCTCCCGCAGGAACTCCAAGAGCAGGCACTCATGCTCATACAAGATAGTGACGCTGCCACACAATAATTTCGCCCAGACGTAGTTATTTATATATAATGTATGCGCGAGGTGCGCGATGCACCATGCCAAAGAAACTTATTAAAAACTCCATTTTCCCACCTCATATCCACAACCCTGAGCCACGTGAGACATTTGCCAAAAATACTGCTGAGCCTTATTGCTGCTCTATGTCTGCTCTCAGCCTGTTCCACTAAGAAGAACACGGCTACGAGCCGCTTTTGGCATTCGTTCACCGCAAGGTTCAACACCTACTACAACGGCCACGAGGCATACAAGGCTGGAGTGGAAGACAAGGAAAGGTCGAACCAGGACAACTTCACCGAGCTGTTGCCGTTCTTCATTGTAGGCAACGAGAAGTCTGCCGAAACGGGGAAACAGAACTTTGAGATTGCCATTACCAAGGCTGAGAAAGCCATACATCTCCACTCCATAAAGAAGAAGCCCAAAGTGAGCGCCGGACAGAAGCGCACCGAGAAGGTGAGGCAGATGCTTGCCAAGAAAGAGTACAACCCCTTCCTGCGCCACGCTTGGCTACTCATGGGCAAGGCTCAGTTTCAGAGTGGGCAGTTTGTCGAGGCAGCCTCCACATTTTCCTACATCACACGCCACTATGCCGCCGAGCCCGTCGTGGCATCCGAGGCACGCATCTGGCTGGCGCGTTGCTACTCTCAGCTGAAGTGGTACTACGACGCCGAGGACGTGATGAATCGTCTGAGCCGCGACTCCATCCCACGCAGACTGGAGCGTGAGCGCGACGGCACTACTGCCGACCTGCTCATCCGCCAGCAGAGGTTCAGCGATGCCCTGCCATACCTGAGAAGAGCTGCCCGCCGCGAGCCTCGCAAACTGCAGAAAGCCCGTCTGTACTTCCTCCTCGGACAGGTAGAGCAGCAGCTTGGCCACAACGAGGAAGCCTATAAAGCCTACGGAAAGTGCCTGCGCAAGAATCCTCCCTACCGCATGGAGCTGAATGCTCGCATCATGCAGACAGAGGTCCTGTCGAGCGATGCCGGAAAGAAGAAGGTGAGCATACTCAAGCGCATGGCAAAGTCGGACAACAACAAGGAATACCTCGACCAGATATACTACGCCCTGGGCAACGTACATCTTGCCGCCGGCGACACAGCCATGGCTATCGACGCCTATGAGAAAGGGCGCAAAGAGTCGAAGAACGCAGGCATAGAGAAGGGCGTTCTGCTGCTGCGCCTCGGCGAAGTGTATTGGGCACAGCAGCGCTACGACAAAGCTCAGACGTGCTACGGCGAGGCAATAGGACTCATAGACAAGGAGCACAAGGCATACGAGGAGACAAAGCGCCGCTCGAAAGTTCTCGACCAGCTGGTGCCCTTCACAAACACCATACATCTGCAAGACAGCCTTCAGTGGCTGGCAGGATTGAGCGAGGACGAGCGCAACGCAGCCATCGACCGTGTCATAGAGGCTCTGAAGAAGAGTGAGAAGGAGCAGGAACGCCTCAGGAAGGACTCCATCCTGAAGGCACGCCGTGCGGAGCGTGGCGAAGGCGGAGGCGAAGCAGCACAGGAAAAGCCGCAGAGCCGCATCACCCACTCTTCCGAGCGCTCAACATGGTATTTCTACGACCCCGCGTCAGTAGGTCGCGGACGCACAGACTTCCAGCGCCGCTGGGGCAAGAGAGCCAATGAGGACAACTGGCGACGCTCCAACAAGACCGTCATGCAGATGGACCCCTCCGAGGGCTATGACTACGACGCCGAGGACTCCATCAAGGCAGCCGAGGACAGCATTGCTGCTCTCGAGGAGAAGAACGACACTACGCTTGCCGCCTCGAAAGACCCGCACAAGCGCGAATTCTATCTGAAGGACATACCCTTCACCCCCGAAGCCAAGGCAGCCTCAGACCTCCTCATCATGGATGCGCTCTACAATGCCGGCATCATAGAGAAGGACGACCTCGAAGACTTCCCCCTTGCCGACGCCACACTGTCCCGACTCACCGGAAAATATCCCGAGTTCGAGAAACTTGAAGATGCCTACTACCAGCGCTTCTTGCTCTACATGCGCTGGGGCAAGCCCGACAAAGCCGACCTCATGAGGCAACACATGGCGAGCCTCTTCCCCGACAGCACCAGAACGAAACTCATCCTCGACCCGGAATATCTGGAAAATGCACGCTTTGCACGTTCCAGGGAGGACTCCCTCTATGCTGCAACCTACGACGCCTATCGCAGGCACGACCTGAGCAGCGTGCACCACAACTACGACGTATCGACAGAAAAATATCCCAACGGCGCAAACCGTCCCAAGTTCATCTTCGTAAACCTGCTGAGCAACATCGGCATAGTTGACAATAAGGAACTGGCAAACCAACTGCGCGAACTGGTGAAGAAATATCCCAAGAGCGACGTGAGCGAACTTGCCGGAATGATAGTCAACGGACTCGATGCCGGAAGGGTTCCCGGCTCTGCCTCCTTCGACCTGGGCTCGCTCTGGAGCCGCAGAATTCAGTCGGACTCTCTTGCCACTCCAAGCGGCGAGCCAGCCGTACTACTGCCCGACAGGAAGACGCCATTCGCCCTGCTCATAGCTTTCCACAAAGACTCCATCAACGACAACGAGCTACTCTACAACATAGCCCACTACAACTTCACGGGCTACTATCTGCGAAAGTTTGAACTAGAGAAACTCACCGACGCCGAGATGGGTCTGACGCAGTTCCGCATACATGGCTTCAACAGTTTCGACGAAGCCCATGCCTACACGCAGGATATATATAAGGAGAAGCCCCTCGCCGACCTGCTGCGCCACACGCGCCTGTTCCTCATCTCCGAGCACAACATGCAGCTCGTTGGAAGGCAGTTCAGCTTTGCCGAGTACCAGCAATTCTACGACAGCATCTTTGCTCCCGTTCCGCCGCCGCCGGCACTGCGCCTCGACAACGAGGCTGAGCAGCCGCAGCAGCAATACGAGGACAAGCTGCAGCCCATATATCCGCTTGAGACTAAGGACAAGGACGAAGAAAAGCCTGCGGAGAATGCTGAAGACAAGCCTGCCGCACCAACAGAAAAACCTGCCGACGAAGAGATTCCAGCAGAAGACGGAGAGACCTTCGACGTAGATGAAACCTATCCTGCAGAGGAAGTGACGCAGGCTCAGGAAGTGACGGAGACTGAGGAAGTCAATGCACAGGCTGAGGAAGTCAATGTGCCGGCTGAGGAAGTCAACGCACAGGCTGAGGAAAATGTCAGTCAGCCAGAACCCGACATGGAAGTTCCAGCCACCGACGACGTGCAGGCAGCTGAGGACGACGGCTACGACATAGTTATTCCTGCCGATGCTCCTGCCGTGGAAGAGCAGACCACAGGCGAGGAATACATCGAAGTGGAGCCTGCGAAGAAGCCTGCCAGCGACGAGCCGGAGTATGTGGAAGAAGTAGTCAACCCCCTGCTCCCTGCCAACAAGCAGGCCACGCCTCAGGACGACTACGAATACTACGACGAGCAAGAGCCCTCCACCAAGCCGGCGCAGCCCACCAACACAGAGCCTATCTACGAGGACTACTCCAGCCCTGCGCAGAAGAGCAATGCCGAGCCTGCAACCTCAGACGACTGGTATTCGGAGTGACGGCATGGCTCAGTTCGCGCTTTGTAAAAATCCTTTATCTGCGACCCCCTGTTTTTGAGCTCGAAAAACGGGCATAAAAATCATCTCCGAAAATTTTGGTTCGAAAAATGCCCGTTTTTTGCATTTAACGGAAACATCTGACTTTCAAGACGATATAAAATTTAGGCCCGGATTTTCATTTGATTTTTGAAAATCCGAGCCACTTTTTTGCATTTTTTTGCCTCAGAAACGTGAAAATTTCTTTGAGAAATTTCAGAATTTCTTTGTTGGATTCCAGAATTACTTTGAGTAATCCGAAAATTTCTTTATCGGATTTTCAGAGAGTCAAAATCTTTGCAGAAATTTCTCAAATCTGCGCTCTATTTTGAAGAAAATCCCGTGTCAAAACTTTTTACTTTTTCGTCAAGATTCTTTACCTAAACAAAAAAATCACCGCGGAGGGAAACATCTTCGCGACGATGAGGTGTTATACTGTTATAGAAATGTGTGTTTTTGTGCTTATGGTGTAATGACGGGGCGCACAGCCATGCCAATGGAGCGTTCACTGTGTTCTGAAATTAAACTGCCGGCGGCTAATAATAAATACGCATCATTTGGATATTTGTCGTAGAGAGTGCGCGACCAATATGCTCCGCCAAAACCTGCATTAGTGAGCCATAGGCCATTGAACATACCCGCGACTGGGAGAAAAATGTACTTTGAGTCATCTTCCTTACTCGTAAACTTATATCCACTGATACCAGTGCCGTTGTAGTCAACAACCCAGTCATTATCTGTATTATGTATTGAATGAGAGATTTTTTTCATAATGTAATATCTTTGGGGGTTAACAATTATTTAACTTTGCAAAGATATGGATAAGGGAAGTAATCGCAAAAATACCCTCCCCGATAAAATTTATTGACCTTCGCGCCAAACGTATTATTTTCATGACACGGAGTTGGCTCCTACAAAAATCTAAAAAACTATTCAGACAAATTGTCGAGTTTCATTTTTTTTGATTTAATTTTGCGGTTAAACTAAAATTATGATACTATGAAACATGAAACAAGTCTAATGGAACGTGCTGCCAACAATATACGTATCCTGGCAGCATCGATGGTAGAAAAAGCAAATTCTGGTCACCCTGGTGGTGCTATGGGTGGTGCCGACTTTGTGAATGTGTTGTTTTCAGAATTTTTGGTGTTCGACCCCGACCAGCCCGATTGGGAATGCAGAGATCGTTTCTTCCTTGACCCTGGTCACATGTCGCCAATGCTATATAGTCAGCTTGCCCTGACAGGGCGTTTTACGCTTGAAGAGCTTCAGCAGTTCCGCCAATGGGGTTCCCCTACTCCGGGGCACCCGGAACGAGACGTAGCACGAGGAATTGAAAACACGAGCGGTCCGCTGGGACAGGGTCACACCTTTGCCGTGGGCGCTGCTATTGCCGCCAAGGCTCTGTTTGCCAGGACGGGTAATCCCGGCTTTGAGCGTGAACGCATATATGCGTATATCTCCGATGGTGGTATTCAGGAAGAGATATCGCAAGGAGCCGGGCGTATAGCGGGACACCTGGGGCTGAACAATCTTATAATGTTCTACGACTCTAACGGCATTCAGCTCTCCACAGAGACTTCGGCTGTGATAACAGAAGACACGGCAATGAAGTATAGAGCGTGGAACTGGAACGTGATAGAGATTAACGGTAACGACTGTGAAGAAATAAGGGAGGCTCTCAGGGCAGCCAAGGCTGAAGAGAAGCGTCCGACTCTTATCATAGGACATACAATCATGGGCAAGGGTGCCCGCCATGCAGACGGGAGCAGCTATGAGAATTCTTGCAGCACACACGGTGCACCTCTCGGCGAGGGCAATTTTGACGAGACCATAAGAAATCTTGGAGGCAACCCTGATGCTCCGTTCTGTATATTCCCAGATGTGGAAAAGATGTATTCGGACAGGCTCAATGAGTTGAAGGAAACGTCTAAGAGGCTACGCGAAGAGGAAAAAGCCTGGGCAACGGCAAATCCCGACAAGGCTACCCTGCTGAATAATTGGCTTCAGAACCGAATGGCTCCTCTCCCCTGGCGCACCGTGGAGCAGAAGCCCGGAGCAGCAACCAGAGCCGCCTCGGCTACCGTGCTGGGCATGCTGGCGCAGTGCGTGCCAAACATGATTGTTGCCAGTGCTGACCTTTGCAACTCGGACAAGACTGACGGCTTCCTGAAAAAGTCTCGCGTCATCACAGGTGAGGACTTTGGCGGAGGATTCTTCCAGGCTGGCGTAAGCGAACTGACAATGGCATGCGTGTGCATCGGCATGGCTCTGCATGGAGGAGTCATCGTTGCCATGGGCACGTTCTTCGTCTTCAGCGACTACATGAAACCTGCAGTCCGCATGGCTGCACTTATGGAAGTTCCAGTAAAGTTTATATGGACTCACGACGCTTTCCGCGTTGGCGAAGACGGTCCTACACACGAGCCTGTGGAGCAGGAGGCACAAATACGCCTAATGGAAAAACTCAAGAACCACCATGGCGGGGATAGCGTGCGCGTATTGCGTCCTGCCGATGGCAAGGAGACGACAGCCTGCTGGCGCTTGGCGATGGAGAACTTCTCCACCCCAACGGCATTGATACTCAGCAGACAGAATGTAACGGATATGCCCGAGGGAAACGACTACGACGGAGTGGAGAAAGGCGCCTACATCGTTGCTGACACCGAGAATCCGGAAGTTGTTCTTATTGCCAGTGGCTCTGAGGTGGGCACACTGTGCGAGACTTCGGCTTTGCTGGCAGCCGACGGCATCAAGGCTAGAGTGGTTAGCTGCCCGAGCGAGGGACTTTTCCGCCGACAGGCTGAAGACTACCAAAAGCAGGTTCTGCCTAAGGGTTGTCCTACCTTTGGACTTACCGCCGGACTGCCTGTTACGCTGCAAGGGCTTGTAGGAGCAGGGAAAGTCTATGGACTGGAGAGTTTCGGCTTCTCCGCTCCCTATAAGGTACTTGACGAAAAACTGGGCTTCACACCTAATAATATATATAATGAGGTGAAGAAATATCTAGCAGAAATTTCAAAATAACATAAAAGCCCCAAAAGCTACCAACCCAAAACCTAAAAAATAATGGCACAGGATGTTTCTTTATGGAATAAAATAATGAAGGCTGCCTTGGCAATTCCTGGCATTGCCATCGACAGGGAAAGCTATCTGACCTCTGTCCTCAAAGACAAACTCAACGAGGAACAGCTGCAGAAAGCTATAAGCGAAAGACCTGCAATGGTAATGGCTCGAAGAGACATTGACAACCTGGCAAACAGCGCCATAACTTACCATACAGCCACAGTAACAACGCTGTCAACGGTTACGGGCCTACCTGGTGGACCTGCCATAGTGGCTTCCATTCCCGCGGACCTGGCGCAATACTACTTCCATGTTTTCGTTCTGGCGCAGAAGATGGCTTACTTATACGGCTTTCCCGACTTACGCGACGAAGACTCAAAACTGACGGACGACGCTGCCGACATGTTGACACTCTTTGTTGGAATCATGATGGGGGCCCGCCTAGCTAATGACATCATGCGCGACATCACAAAGGATCTGGCTGTGCAGATTGCCAAAAAAGTGCCTCAAAAAACCCTGACGCGAACTATATACTACCCCATCGTTCGCCAAATTTCCAAACGCATAGGGGCAAATATCTCAAAGTCGGGATTCACAAAAACTTTCGGCCGTTTCATCCCTCTGTTGGGCGGAATTGTGTCGGGCAGCATCACTTATGCCACATTCTACCCTGGAGCGAAAAGACTGCAAAAGGCTATGCACCAGCAAATGGACTTGCTAGGCGAAGACCTGGAAGCAGGAAACAGCCTTGAGGGAGAAGAGGTGAACATGGACGAGACCTTGGAGCGCAAAGCGATGCAGGTATTGGTGAACATGGCTCTGATGAACGAGACAAGCACGAAGAAAAAGCATGACTATCTGACGAATGCCGTAGCTCATACATCCCTATCGGAAGAAGAAAGGGAAAACATCGTTTCTGCCTACGACAACCAGAACACGTTCAAGGTGGACCTGCGCCCATTTGGAGAAGACGAGGTAAGCGCCTCAATACTGATGCGAAGATTAGCAGAGGTAATCAGACTCTCGGACAATGTTTCAGTAACAGAGAAAATATATCTGAACAAAATATTACGTGAACTAGGATATAGCCAACGTGACGTTGAACAATTTATCAATGAATAGTTTGGGGGACTAAGGATGAAGCAGGTTTTTGAGTTATTGAACGCGAAGCCTACCTACAACCTAAGAACCTAAAACACCTATCAACCTAAAATCAAAATGAAATCAATAGGACTAGCCAGTGACCATGCTGGCTTTCAGCTCAAGGAGCACATTAAAAAGTATCTTTCGGGAAAAGGATACGAACTACAAGACTATGGTACTTACAACGAAGAAAGTTGTGACTATCCCGATTTCGGTCATGCTTTGGCAAATGCCATAGAAAAGGGCGAAGTCAGTCGTGGCATAGCGGTGTGTGGTAGTGGTGAAGGCATAACGATAACACTGAACAAGCATCAGATGGTGAGAGCGGCTTTGGTATGGGCTCCAGAAATAGCCAAATTATCCAGGCAGCATAACGATGCCAATGTCCTAAGCTTGCCAGGGCGATTTATAGACAAACACACAGCAGAAGAATGTGTGGACGCGTTTCTGACAACGGAGTTTGAAGGTGGACGCCACGAAGCACGTGTAAAGAAAATTCCAGTCAAGCCATAAGGCTATAAATAGTGATAAGCCAAACAAAATCAGAAAATTATTTGGCACTTCTGTTAAAAGATTATAAATTTGTCGCCGTTTTACAAGGCACATTTCATTTAAAACAATCAAAATAAAATGACTAAAGCAGACATTGTTGCAGAAATTTCCAAGCGTACAGGCTTGGACAAAAACTCCGTGATGCTAACTGTTGAGGCATTTATGGACACCGTAAAAGAGAACCTTATCAACAATGAGAATGTTTATCTTCGCGGTTTCGGTAGTTTTATCTTGAAAAAACGAGCACAGAAAACAGCCCGCAACATTTCAAAAAACACCACAATCATTATTCCAGAGCACAACATCCCGGCCTTTAAACCAGCTAAGACCTTCATGAAAAGTGTGAAGAAATAAGATTTATTACAAACATTATAAAATACAACAGCTATGCCAAGCGGAAAAAAGAAAAAAAGACACAAGATGGCTACGCACAAGCGTAAAAAAAGACTAAGAAAGAACAGGCATAAGAGCAAATAAAGCCAAAGGCTCAAAAACATGCCACATGTGAGTTGAGAACTGAGGACACGGAGACGAAGCCCGCAGGCTATTACCTGCCGAGACCACTTTTCTCCATGAACTCATTTCTCAACTTACTTTTTTTAGGTATCTCTGTCTGATTGCAAGCCTTAGCAGGCTAGAATGAAACAGAAAGCCTTATTAATCAATTAAATTATTATTATGACTAGCGAAGTAATCGTTGATGTTCAGCCTAAAGAGATTGCTATTGCCTTGCTGGAAGACAAACGTCTTGTAGAGTACCAGCATGAAGGCAGAGAAGCACATTTCTCCGTAGGCAACATGTACCTGGCACGTGTCAAGAAGATTATGCCAGGGCTGAACGCATGCTTCGTGAACGTTGGACATGAGAGAGATGCATTCCTCCACTATCTGGACTTAGGAATACATTATCGACAACTAGAAAAGTACTTGTCTCTACTTGGCGATGGCAACAAAAATGTTTCCATAACGAAAGCCATAGGAGAGCCCGAACTGGGAAAAGAAGGCTTCGTTCAAGAAATCCTGAACAAAGACCAAGAGGTTCTAGTACAAATAGTAAAAGAACCTATCAACACAAAGGGACCAAGAATCACATGCGACATTACATTCCCCGGGAGATATGTCGTACTGATACCCTTCTCGGAAAAGATTTCTGTTTCATCGAAAATCAAAAGCAACCAAGAACGAGCCCGCTTACGCCAGTTAGTACAAAGCATTAAACCTAAAGGCTTTGGAGTCATCATCAGGACTGTGGCAGAGGGAAAACGCGCCATAGAACTTGATGCAGAAATCAAAACCCTTCTGAAGCGCTGGAATGACACTATTGAAACCATAAAAGACATACGGCGCGAAAAGAGAACATCACAACTGCCCAAACTTGTATATGAAGAAACAAGCCGTGCAGTGGGACTATTACGCGACCTTTTCAACCCTTCGTATGAAAACATCTATGTCAATGACAAGACTGTTTACAACGACATACTCAACTATATCAGCCTAATAGCTCCCGATAGGAAACATATCGTAAAACAGTATTCTGGCAAAGTTCCTATCTTTGATAATTTCTCAGTAACGCGGCAGATAAAGTCTTCCTTCGCTCGGGCGGTAACATTCAAGCATGGGGCTTATCTTATCATTGAGCATACAGAAGCCTTGCATGTCATTGACGTAAATAGCGGAAATCGCTCGAAGAGTCCTGAAGGTCAGGAAACCAATGCACTAGAAGTTAACCTCGGGGCAGCTGACGAAATAGCACGCCAACTGCGGCTCAGAGACATGGGAGGGATTATCGTAATAGACTTCATAGACCTCGCTCAGGCTGAAAATCGGCAGCTGCTATATGAACGCATGGTGGAAAACATGAAGCAAGACCGTGCACGTCATAACATCCTGCCCCTATCCAAGTTTGGACTGATGCAAATCACTCGGCAACGAGTGCGCCCATCACAGGACATTGCCGTTGAGGAAAACTGCCCCACTTGTGGCGGAACAGGAAAAATAACCTCTTCACTGCTGTTCACCGACAAACTTGAAGAAAAACTGGCAATTCTCTCAAACAACCAAACATTTAAACGTGTCCAACTTCACGTACATCCTTTCGTCGCAGCATACATAAACAAGGGATTTATTTCACTTCGAGTTAAATGGCAATTTAAATACCATATCAAAATTGACTTAATTCCCAATCAACAACTCTCCTACCTTCAATATGTATTCTACGAAACAAACGGAGAGGAAATTGACATGCGCGAAGAGAAAGATTAAGCATTATTTGGTTCTTGGCTATCGTTTATTACTAAACAAAAAGCCAAGAACCTCTTTTTTTTAGTTAAAAATTTAGCGTTTTTAGCTGGAAAACTTTGTGTATATCAAGAAAAAGAGTACTTTTGCACGCCGATTATTATCAAGATAGTGTCTTAGCACTATCAGTCTGCAAGTTACGACTGCGCCTTTGGCCTGGCAAAAGTCTATTGGACAAGCAGGCGAACAGATAATTTTAGTAGTTACAAAACAAAAAACATTAAAAGAGTGGACACTTTAAGTTACAAGACCATTTCTGCAAACAAGGCAACAGCACAAAAAGAGTGGGTTGTCGTTGACGCCACAGATCAAGTTCTGGGCCGTCTTTGCTCAAAGGTTGCCAAGCTACTCCGCGGTAAATACAAACCAAACTTTACCCCTCACGTAGATTGTGGCGACAATGTTATCATCATCAATGCCGACAAAGTCAAAATGACTGGCAATAAGTGGAACGACCGCATCTATCTGCACTACACAGGCTATCCTGGTGGACAGCGTGAAAACACTCCCGCTACAATCATGGCTAAGCCAAATGGTGCCGACCGTCTCGTTCGCCGTGTAGTTAAGGGCATGCTCCCTAAAAACAAACTCGCAGCTCAGGTTCTTAAAAACCTGTATGTTTATGAAGGCGCAGAACATAAGCACGAAGCACAGCAGCCTAAGGCAATTGATATAAATCAATATAAATAAATAATGCAGATATGGAAATGATAAATGCACTTGGTCGCCGTAAGAGCGCCGTTGCACGTATCTTCGTTACCGAAGGCACAGGCAAAATAACAATAAACAAGAGAGATATCACCGAGTATTTCCCCTCCTCCATCCTGCAGTTTGTTGTAAAACAACCTCTGCAGTTGCTTGATGTAGCAGAGAAATACGATATTAAAGCCAATATCAATGGTGGTGGCTATACAGGTCAGAGCCAAGCCCTGCGCCTTGCCATCGCACGCGCATTGGTGAAAATCAACGCCGACGACAAAGCAGCTTTGCGTAAGGAAGGCTTCATGACTCGCGACCCAAGAGCCGTAGAGCGCAAAAAGCCAGGACAGCCCAAAGCACGTCGCCGCTTCCAGTTCAGCAAACGTTAATATATTTTGCTTTACGGAATCGTTTAGAATCCAAACTGTCGGGATACATTATTTTATATATAGTATAAATCTATAAAAAAATGCCTACCCGATGGCTGGTTGACTAAGACAACTAAAAGGAAAGTAAACATTAAAAAAACAAAACATGTCAAGAACAAATTTTGATCAACTCCTTGAGGCTGGCTGCCACTTCGGTCACCTCACACGTAAGTGGAATCCTGCTATGGCTCCATATATCTTTATGGAACGCAATGGCATCCACATCATAGACCTACATAAAACTGTTGCAAGCATCGACAATGCTGCTGAAGCATTGAAGAACATTGCTCGCTCTGGCAAGAGGGTTCTTTTTGTAGCTACTAAAAAGCAGGCCAAAGACATCGTAGCCGAGAAAGCCACATCCGTTGGCATGCCATACGTAACTGAACGCTGGCCGGGTGGTATGTTGACTAACTTCCCCACTATCCGAAAGGCAGTCAAGAAGATGGCAAACATCGACAAGCTCATTGCAGACGGAACATACTCAAACCTCTCAAAGCGTGAGATTCTGCAGATTACACGTCAGCGTGCTAAACTGGAAAAGAACCTCGGCAGCATTGCAGACCTTACACGTCTTCCCGCAGCATTGTTTATCATTGACGTGATGAAAGAGCATATCGCAGTTCGCGAGGCACAACGCTTAGGCATACCTGTTTTCGCAATTGTCGATACGAACTCTAATCCTAATGACATCGATTTCGTCATTCCCGCAAACGATGACGCAAAGCAGAGCATTGAGGTTATCCTCGGAGCATGCTGCGATGCTATTGCAGAAGGACTGGAAGAGCGCAAGATAGAGAAAGCTGACTCTGAAGCACAGGCACAGCAAGAAGGCGAGAAAGCACCCCGCAAACGCGCTACACGCTCACGCCGTGAGAAAGTGGTAGCAGAGCCCGCAGCTGAAGAAGTTCCTGCAGAAGCAGAGACTGCTGAGGAAGAGAAGCCTGCAGTAGAAGAAACATCTGAAACTCCTGTAGCTGAATAATTAAAAGTATTTTCAAAATAACACCAAAATTTAAAGACGTGCTGTGAAGAAGATACTCAATCGTTCAAACACAACACGTCTTTACTTTTTCTAAAACAAAAATCAAGATGGCAGTATCTATTGAAGAAATAAAGAAACTCCGCACCATGACAGGTGCCGGACTTGGCGACTGCAAAAAGGCGCTTGCTGAAGCTAACGGCGACATGGAAGCAGCAATAGAAATCATTCGTAAGAAAGGACAGGCTGTTGCAGCAAAGCGTTCTGACCGTGAGACATCAAACGGATGTGTTCTCGTTAAAGCAGAAAACGGTTTTGCAGCTATCATCGCGCTGAAGTGTGAAACTGACTTCGTTGCAAACAACAAGGACTTCATCGCATTGACACAGCAGACTCTTGACGCAGCTGTAGCCAACAAGTGCAAGACTTTGGACGAAGTCAAGGCTCTCCCACTTGGCAATGGCACTGTTCAGGACGCTGTAACTGATCGCAGTGGTATAACTGGTGAAAAGATGGAACTCGACGGCTACATGACTCTAGAAGGCGAGAACATTTCCACTTACAATCACCAGGGACGTAACGTTCTCTGCACCATGGTTCAGCTCAGCAAGCCTGCAGAAGAACAGGGTCACAACATCGCCATTCAGGTGGCTGCAATGAATCCTGTTGCTGTTGACGAAGCTAGCGTTCCACAAGAGGTCAAGGACAACGAGATGAAAGTTGCTCTTGAAAAAACTCGCGAGGAACAAGTTAAGAAAGCTGTTGAAGCAGCTCTTAAGAAGGCTGGTTTCAACCTCTACATTGCTGAAAGTGAGGAGCACCTTGAGGAAGGTATCCGCAAGGGTAACATCACCGAGGCTCAGGCTGACGAAATTCGCAAACTGAAAGAAGAAACCGCAGCTGCAAAACTTGCAAATATGCCCGAACAGATGATACAAAACATCGCAAATGGCCGTATGAACAAGTTCTACAAAGACTTTACTCTTGTAAATCAGGAGATGTCTCTTATAGACGATAATCCCACAGTAGCTGAATATCTGAAGAAATCTGACAAAGAACTTTCAGTCATTGCATTCCGCCGTTTCACTCTTTCCGCTGAATAAATAAGTGAGTAAGACATAATTTCATTAAGAAAGGCAGGCTTTATTTAATAGCCTGCCTTTCTTTTATACCGTTTCAGCTAAACAACAAAGATGAATAATCTACCTATAGAGAGTATTTATTCAGCAAAGGAATTGTTTTCTATATAAAAGTCGCCTCCATACCATGAAGTGTTTGGCTCTTCATCAACAAGAGGATAGAAACATTTTACTTTTCCCTCACAAAAAATCACAACCTGATTATGCAGCATCCTTCCATCAGGAAGGTGAAGCCTACTCACTGCTATACGCTTTTCTGTTCTACGATTTTGCATGAAGAGAAAAAACTATGTGGTGACGTAATCATCGAATAAATAAAAAAGGAAACTACTCTTTTCTATTAGGTCTATTATCTATCAGGAACAAGCTATCACGAATCTCTTTTTCGCGCAACTTATGTAGTTTTATTGAATCTCTAGCTCTATCTGAGTTGAGTCTATTACCATTTTCATTATTGATACTACTATCAATATCATGGAAAAACTTGCTACGAGCGCGCAATAATACAGGCTTGTCTATGAGAGCTAGCCTTGGTCTCTCGGTCCATGGAGATACAAGATAAAGCACGCAGGTAATCGAACGCAAAGGCTGCTCTGCTATGACCATTGATATTTCTTGCTTTCCGGACGCAAATATATTACGAGTAGTCGTAACGATAGAATCGTTTGCGTATTCGGCTTTGATAATAGCCATCATGTTCTTAGCTCCGTCATGATACATCCATTTACTATTGAATGCCCATATCAGACGGTCTCCGGAGTGGAAAGACGTATCAGCCTTTGTCTCGAATATAACCTTATTGTCAGCCTGATTAGAGAGCATATACTCAGTATTGCCAGTCCATATATTGACGGTATCACTACCCGACTCTATATTAGGTAGTGAAAGTCCGGCATTTGCCACATAAGTACCATAGCGCTCTTTAAGATGGGCATATACTTCTGAAAGCTTATCTGTATGCCTAAAATAATAAGCCATTGAGCGCGAGAATTCTTCCTCTGAGATATTATATTTTCGGAACACAGCCTGCACAAATTGTCCCTTGTTCTCGCCCTTTTCTCCTGGCATAGTTGCCTCAGCAGCCTCTGCCATGTGATAGTCAAAGAGTATTTCCTCTAGTTTGCTAGGGGAAATGATACCTTCGGGCACTTTATTTTTGCATGAGAAAAGCATGAACACAGCAAGAGAAGCCAAAAAGAGCGTTATCAAGCGGCTGCATATAGATTCTTTATTTTTAAAGACTTTACTCACACTTTATCGGATGAAGAATTCTTCTTATCAATGATATCAAAAAGAGACTTAGAGTAAAATAGTAAAATGGCTATACCGCCACAAGTTATAGCAGCATCGGCTAGGTTGAATATGGCACTAAAGAATACATTCCCTCCGATTATTGGCAACCAATCGGGCCAAGTAAAAAGAGGGAAATAGAGCATATCAACGACTTTGCCTTCAAGAAAATTCCCATAGCCGCTTCCAAAGGGGACGATCTCTGCTGGTAAGATGGAACTGCTGTCTGAAAAAATCAATCCATAAAAACAATTGTCTATTATGTTTCCTGCCGCTCCAGCGATGATCATAGCCATGCAGACAATTAGTCCAGTAGGAACTCCCCGCTGCACTACCCTTCTCAATAAAGAGCAGAAGAAAATTACAGCTACGAGTCGGAATATCGTCAAGAACATTGTCCCGACAAAATCCATTCCGAATGCCATCCCCTTGTTTTCAATGAAAAGGATATTAAACCAACTTGTAACCTCGACACTTTCATGAAGCAGGAAATGTGTTTTGACGTAACATTTTGTTAGTTGATCGGCAAAGAGGATGAGCAGTATGACCACAGACGATAGTACATACTGCAAGCGCATCTTTTTCTGACTAGCTCTTGTCGTTAATGTCGTGCCTTCTACAAAGGCTTTTATTTCTTCAACCACGTTTCTTTTCCATCATTTTGCCTTCGATGCTTGTAGTAGCATGAGGCACGGCACGCAGTCTTTCTTTGGGAATAAGTTTACCCGTCACTCTGCAAATGCCATAAGTCTTGTTCTCAATGCGTAGCAGAGCTGCCTGCAAACCTTGCATAAATTTCAGCTGGCGCTGAGCCATGTTGGTTAGTTCTTCTTTAGTCTGTACCGCAGAACCCTCTTCAAGGGTTTTATATGTAGGCGAAGTATCTATTACATCATTAGTCCCTCTGTTCATGAGACTATCCATAATTTCATCGTACTCTAATTTTGCTTTATCCAACTTTTCTTGGATGAGCACGCGGAACTCCTGAAGTTCCTCGTCACTGTAACGAACTTTTTCTGCCATAGTTACTAGTATTTGTTGTTTAGTTTAGGTATTTAGTTCTTACTTATCGAAGCCTTTATTTTAAAGTTTCCAAAGTCAAATTCAGTAGCATCTGCTATGTTGTCCGAGAATTCAAAGCTATCGGCTAATACCTGTGAACAGATGTATGTTCTAAAGGCTTCTACTGAAGCTTTAACATCTTCGCGTGGTTCCATAATAACATTTATGTGATCCACAATATCGAAACCTGATTCCTTGCGGAAAGTTTGTATTCTCTTAACTATTTCTCGAGCCAAGCCTTCAAGTTTGAGTTCCTCGGTGATAGTTATGTCAAGTGCTACAGTCAGAACACCTTCGTTAGCTACGGTCCAGCCTGGGATATCCTTGCTCACAATCTCTACGTCAGCCAGTTCTATCTCTGCAGGCTCGCCCTCTACTTCAAGTGTCAGTTTCTGCTCCGTCTCGAGTTGTGCTATTTGCTGTTTCGTAAGTTCAGTAACAGCTGCGGCAACAGCCTTCATCCGTTTACCAAACTTTTTGCCCATAACTCGGAAATTGCACTTGACAATTTTCTGAAGCATATCTCCCTCTACAAATTCCAGTTCTTTAACGTTTACCTCGTCCAAGATGAGAGATTTCACAGCCTCTATAGCCTCCCGTTGCTGATTGTCGCTGACGGGAATGGAAATTCGCTGTAATGGCTGACGCACGATGATGTGCTCTTTCTTTCTAAGCGAGAGAACCATAGACGTAATCTTCTGCGCCATTTCCATACGCTGTTCCAGGCTAGTATCTATCAAAGCCTCGTCAGCTTTGGGGAATTGTTCCAGGTGAACACTGTCAAGTCCGCTGCCGACGGGTTTTATCAGGTCGCAATACAACTGGTCCGCATAGAACGGAGCTATAGGCGCCATGAGTTTGCTTATGGTCAGCAGGCAGGTATAAAGAGTTTTGTACGCACTTATCTTATCCATCGTCATCTCGCCAGCCCAGAAACGCTTTCTGTTCAGACGAACATACCAATTACTAAGATCGTCAACAACAAAACCACCTATCATACGCCCTGCACGCGTAGGCTCATAGTCGTCAAGGGCTTCAGTTACATTCTTGACAAGAGTGTTTAAAGAAGAAATTATCCAGCGGTCAATCTCTGGAACGTCATTCTCATCTATTTGAACGTCTGGATTACTGAATCCGTCAACATTAGCATACATTGCAAAGAAGCTATATGTCTGATACAACTTTCCAAAGAATGTACGGGAAACTTCTTTAACGCCATCAATGTCAAACTTCAGATTATCCCATGGCGAGGAGTTTGTTATCATATACCAACGCAATGGGTCGGAACCATAATCGCGTATAGCACCGAATGGCTCAACGGCATTACCCAGTCTCTTCGACATCTTATTGCCGTTCTTGTCGAGAACGAGTCCATTGCTTATGACATTCTTAAATGCCACACTGTCGAAGATCATAGTTGCTATGGCATGAAGTGTGAAGAACCAACCGCGGGTCTGATCCACGCCTTCAGCTATAAAGTCGGCAGGGAAAATCTTACCATTCTCCAGAGCTTCCTTATTTTCAAAAGGATAATGAGCCTGTGCGTAGGGCATGGCACCACTATCAAACCAGACGTCTATCAAGTCCGTCTCTCTGAACATTTTCTTTCCAGAAGGAGAAACCAGAACGATATTGTCAACGTAAGGTCTGTGGAGATCTATCTTCTCATAGTTTTCCTTGCTGTAGTCGCCTGGCACAAATCCTTTGTCTTTAAGAGGGTTGCTCTTCATTATGCCCGCAGCCACGCTCTTCTCTATTTCGTCATATAGCTCTGCTATCGAGCCTATGCAAATTTCTTCTCCATCATCGTTTCTCCAAACTGGCAGAGGCGTTCCCCAGAAACGACTTCTGGACAGGTTCCAGTCATTCAGATTCTCCAACCACTTACCAAAACGCCCCGTTCCAGTACTCGAAGGTTTCCATTTTATCGTTTCGTTGAGTTCTGACATACGCTCCTTGGCAGCCGTTGAACGGATGAACCAACTGTCGAGCGGATAATAAAGTATAGGCTTATCCGTACGCCAGCAGTGAGGATAGTTATGCACATGCTTAGCTATGTTGAAGGCTTTGTTGTCAGCCTTGAGTTCCATGCATATTGCTACGTCAAGCGTCTCGTCATTTTCTGTCAGCGTTTCGTCGTATGCATTCTTCACATATCGTCCTGCATATTTCTCGTATTCAGGAACATTCACATAGTCGCGCACAAAGTCAGAATCGAGATCTTCCAACCTGAAGAACCTTCCCTGGAGGTCCACCATTGGAGCTGTCTTGCCTTTCTGCGTAATCATCATAAGGGGAGGAATGCCTGCTTTTTTTGCAACAAAAGCATCATCTGCACCAAACGTTGGCGCGATGTGCACTATTCCCGTACCGTCCTCGGTAGTAACATAATCGCCAGAAATTACTCTGAAAGCATCCTCGCCGTATGGCTTTACCCAAGGCAGTAATTGCTCATAGTGCATGCCGACCAAATCAGTACCTTTATACTGAGCTACGATACGGTATGCCTTCTCGTCTGCAAGAAGTTCTTCTCTTGTCTCAACGCAATGATAGTCTTTGCCTCCGAAATAAGCCTCCACACGAGCCTTAGCCAAAACTATGCTTATGGGTTTATGGGTGTAGGCATTGTAAGCCTGAACGAGGACATAGTCAATCTTTGGTCCTACGCACAAAGCCGTATTTGAGGGCAACGTCCATGGGGTCGTAGTCCATGCCACGAAGAATGGCTCACCCCATTCCTTCATCTCATCCTTTGGGTCGAGCATCCTGAACTGCGCAACGACAGTGGTATCCTTCACGTCACGATAGCAACCGGGCAGGTTCAACTCATGACTCGACAAGCCCGTACCAGCAGCAGGAGAATATGGCTGTATGGTGTATCCTTTATAAAGCAAATTCTTCGCATGCATTTGTTTCAGCAACCACCACAAAGTCTCGATATAGCTGTTGTCGTAGGTAATGTAAGGATTATCCATATCAGCCCAGTAGCCCATGAGTCGTGTCAGTTCCTCCCATTCGTGGGTGAACTTCATCACATTTTTCCGGCATTGAGCATTATATTCCTCAACACTGATTTTATTGCCTATATCTACTTTTGTAATACCAAGCTCCTGCTCTACGCCAAGCTCCACAGGCAGTCCATGGGTATCCCATCCAGCCTTGCGCTCAACGCGGAAACCTTTCATCGTCTTATATCGACAAAACATATCCTTTATCGTACGTGCCATGACGTGGTGGATACCGGGATGTCCGTTAGCAGAAGGAGGTCCGTCAAAAAACACATACTCAGGGCAGCCTTCACGCTCGCTGATGCTTCGTTCAAAAAGCCCCAACTTCTCCCATTGTGCTAAAACTTCATCATTAACCTGTGAAAGGTTTAGAGCCTGATGTTCTGAAAATTTCATGCTGATATTCTGTTTTTTCTTGTTCGTAATATATTGATTTTGGCTATTCTTTTCTAAACTTTGCGAAAGTACTAAACCTTTAGGATAAAAACAAAGCTAATACAAGGTTTTTTGCACTTTCGTCCCCACGCCACACATATTTTCAAAGAAAGCATATATCATTTTGACGTTTGAAAAGAATTTTCTACTTTTGCACCGCCGCTACGGGTTAGCGGCATAAAATTCATTTCTAACATTTTAATACATTTAATTTAATGGCAACAAAAATCAGATTGCAGCGTCATGGCCGCAAAGGCTATGCTTTCTACAGCATCGTAGCTGCCGACGCCAGAGCGCCACGTGATGGCAAATTCATCGAGAAGTTGGGAACATACAATCCTAACACAAACCCCGCCACAGTGGATTTGAATTTTGAACGTGCCCTCTATTGGGTAGGCGTTGGTGCACAGCCCACCGACACCGCACGCAACATCCTTTCCCGCGAAGGTGTTATGCTCATGCATCACCTCAACGGCGGTGTTCGCAAAGGTGCTTTCGATGAGGCTACAGCAAAGGCAAAGTTCGAAGCATGGAAAGCCGAACAGACCAAAAAGCTGGAAAATGCTGCCGGCAAGATTGCCGCTGCAAAAGCCGACGCTGCTAAGGCTCGCCTAGAAGCCGAGAAAGAAACAAACAAGAAGATTGCTGCAAAGGTAGCTGAGAAGAAGGCTGCACTCGTTGCTGCTGAGGCTGAAGCTGCAGCAGAAACAGCCGCAGAGCCCGAAACCGAAGCAGAGGAAACTCCTGCAGAGGCTGAGGCATAAATTCTTTGTTTCACATTTCTCAAGAAAATGGGGCTGGGTTGAACTTTTTCAAAGTCAGCCCAGCCCTAACTTTTTATGGTATAGAGAATGGTGAGCTAAAAAAACAAAAACTAAACCCCCAAAAACCTAAACATAAAAGACAAGTTTATGCTGAGCATATCAAAACGAGCCGAGGCTATGCCTTTGTCCCCTATCAGGAAATTAGCACCTTTAGCAACAAAAGCCGAAGAGAATGGGACGCATGTATTCTACCTCAACATAGGTCAGCCCGACCTTCCAACGCCACAGGTTGGTCTAGACTCATTGAAAAAAATAGATAGGAAAACGCTTGAGTATTCTCCTAGTCAAGGTTTCAAGAGCTATAGAAAAAAACTCACAAAATACTATGAGAAATACGATATCCACCTCGATGCGGACGATATTATCATAACCACAGGTGGGTCTGAGGCTGTTCTCTTTGCCTTTATGTCTTGCCTTGACCCGGGTGATGAAATCATCATGCCCGAACCTGGATATGCCAACTATAAGAGCTTTGCAATAGCTGCCGGAGCTACGATACGCACTATAGCTACCACCATAGAAGAGGGGTTCTCGCTGCCAAAGGTAGAAGAGTTTGAACGACTCATCAATGAGCGTACCAAAGCCATAATGATATGCAACCCCAACAACCCTACGGGCTATCTCTACACACGTAGGGAAATGAACCAGATACGCGACCTCGTCAAGAAGTACAACCTATATCTCTTTTCCGACGAAGTCTATCGAGAGTTCATCTATACAGGCTCTCCCTACATCTCTGCATTCCACCTTGAAGACATAGAGCAGAACGTCATCCTCATCGACTCTGTCTCCAAGCGCTATAGTGAATGTGGCATACGCGTAGGGGCACTCATCACAAAGAACGATAAGGTCAAGGAAGCTGTCATGAAATTCTGCCAGGCAAGGCTTAGTCCTCCGTTGTTAGGACAGATAGTTGCCGAAGCCTCTATAGATGCTGAAGAAGGATATGCCGAAGCCTGCTACGAAGAATATGTTGAGCGCCGAAAATGCCTCATTGACGGTCTGAACAGGATACCTGGAGTGTATTCGCCCATTCCCATGGGTGCATTCTACACCATTGCCCGCCTCCCGGTTGACGACACAGAGAAATTCTGCGCCTGGTGTCTCACCGACTTCAACTATGAAGGGCAAACAGTGATGATGGCACCTGCGGCTGGATTCTACATCACACCAGGCTCAGGAAAAAATGAAGTCCGCATAGCATACGTTCTCAAAGTGGACGAGCTCAAGCGCGCCCTTCTAGTACTAGAGAAAGCTCTCGAGGCATATCCCGGAAAGGTTGCCGTAGCAAGGTGAGCGCAGAGATACAAGAAATCCATTTCTGAACAAAAATTGGTATGTAGGTCCGTAGGTTGGCTTCGCGCCACTAACCTATCAACCTATTACCCCCAAAAAGCCATCCCCACCCCATGCATCTGCCCTTGTTCCTGGCACATAAGTTTTTCCTCTCTCGAGAGAACAAGAAGAAACGTGCATCAACACCTGCCATACATATCGCTACGGCAGGTATTGCTGTTGGACTCACGGTAATGCTACTGGCAGTATTCATCGTACGGGGTTTCAAAAACGAGATATCAGGGAAAGTAACTGATTTTGCAGCTGATATCGAAATCGTCAATCCATATTATTTTGCTTCCCCCGAAGGTTTTCCCGTTGTCACCGACACTGCCCTCATAGAGAAAATCTCCCAAGTTAATGGAATAGCCCACATCCAGCGTTTCACTGAGAAAGTCGGCATTCTCAAAACCGATGAGGAGTTCCAGGCTGTTTCCTTCAAAGGCGTTGCCGAGGACTACGACACTACCCCCATTGCCAAATACATCATCAATGGACAGATGCCGAAATTTTCGGGCGACAAGACACTTGGAAAACTAGTCATCTCAAAGATGCAAAGCGACCTTCTGTCTTTAAAAGTCGGCGACAAGGTATATGCATATTTCTTTGAGGACGCCGTAAAAATGCGCCGCTTCGAAGTTGCCGCAGTCTACCAGACAAACATGAAACAATTCGACAAAACTTTTGTCTGGACCGACATGGCAACAGTTCGACAGCTGAATTCATGGAAACAAAACCAGTCCAGCGGGCTGGAAATACGATTAAGGGACTTTTCCCTCCTTGACAACGCCACAAACCATCTCAAAGACATGGTCGAGGAGAAAAAGGACGAATACGGAAGCGCCTATGGAGTCATCAACATAAAACAGAACCCGCGCACCTCAGGCATCTTCAACTGGCTTTCGCTTCTGGACATGAATATATGGGTAATCCTCATATTAGTCCTTGCCGTAGCAGGCTTTTCTATGATAAGCGGACTGCTTATCCTCATCCTGGAGCGCACCAACACCATCGGCATACTCAAAGCCCTCGGCTCCACAAATGCCAAGATTCGCTCCACGTTTCTCTACTATGCCATGTTTATCATTCTGCGTGGACTACTCATCGGCAATGTCTTGAGTTTGCTTCTGGTTTTCATACAGCAAAAGTATAAAGTCATACCCCTAAATCCTGAGACATACTACATGGACAGCGTTCCCGTACAGTTTGACCCATGGATATGGCTTGCCATCAACGTTGCAACACTTCTATTTACTCTTATGGCGCTGATACTCCCCAGTTACCTTGTCTCACGAGTACAACCTGCCAAGGCTATCAAATTTGATTAGCACCCTCCCGCTGAGTTCTCACAAGAAATTCCTTCTGCCGCCTTTGTGCTTGCAAATAAGGGTGGACATCATTTCCTTCTCCGGGTCAATTCTTTAAAGCCATTTTTTGCCTTGTAGATTATTTTCGCACTTTAGCGCAGAGGTAAATAATCTTGACGAAAAAGTAAAAAGTTTTGACACGGGATTTTTGGCAAAATAGAGCGCAGATTTGAGAAATTTCTGCAAAGATTTTGACTCCGCGAAAATCCAATAAAGAAATTTTCGGATTACTCAAAGTAATTTCAAAATTCCTCAAAGAAATTCTGAAATTCCTCAAAGAAATTTTCACCTTTCTGAGGCAAAAAACTGAGGAAAAGTGGCTCGGATTTTCAAAAATCAAATGAAAATCTGAGTCTGAACTTTATATCGTCTTGAAAGTCAGACCTTTCCGCAAATTGCAAAAAACGGGCATTTTTCGGACC
>JAFYFI010000070.1 GCA_017543785.1 Alloprevotella sp. | reverse complement strand
TTTCGGACCAAATTTTTCGGAGAAGATTTTTATGCCCGTTTTTTGAGCTCAAAAATAGGGGGTCGCGGATAAAGAATTTTGACAATTTCTTCTCTCCTTGTCTTAGGTAGTCTTGCAATTTCTTGTGTTTCTTGTATGTTTTTGCCCATGCTTGGTTCTATGTATTTATTATAAATGAGTAAATTTGCGGTGAAAATGGGTAATTTTGACTACTTTTTTCCGTTGTTGAATGCTTTTGCCATGCGCGACGGCATAGCTCTTGGTGCCACTGGACTGGTATCCTTTGCTGCAGTTTTACTCTCGGCTCCTTATGGTGTCGGGGGAATGTTGTTGGTGGCATCGCTAATAGCGTGGTTATGTGTGCTATACTATTGTAGTCGCAGGCGCATGCTGATGGAGTCGGGTCAGGGCAGGGCATGGCATTTCGGAAGGTCGTATGTGCATGCCTTGCTGTCGCAGCTTTATGGCTCTGCATGGGTTGCCTTGGCTGTGTACGTGTGGTTCCGATTCTTCGACAAAGGATTCTTCATCGGCAGTATGATTGCGTTCTTAAAACGCCCGGATATGCAGCAGTATATTTCCGAGATGGAGGGAAGAGGTCTATTTGAGGATATGTATCGTGCCACGGGTGCGGAAGGTATCTTTGGTGTCTTTGAAGCCTTACTCCACGTTCCGCCTGAGACTTATAGCAGTATGGTGGTGTCGTGGACTTTGATGGCAGCACCAGTTGTGGCATTGTTGATAGCGTTGGTTAATCGCAGAGTTTGAAGAAATATGAAATGTGGTTTATGACCTTTAGATATTGGTCTTCTAAGGTGGCAGCACGCCACAGACTTATAAACCAAGAACCCACAAATGTTAAAATAAACAAACCTAGATAAGTCATTAGTAAAAAACATATTATATTATGGATATTTCAATTGTTGTTCCTCTGTATAACGAGGAAGAGAGTCTCAGGGAACTTCACGACTGGATAGTCAGGGTTATGAAGGACCATGGGTTCAGCTACGAGATTATTTTTGTTGACGACGGGAGCTCGGACGGTTCCTGGGCCATAGTGGAGGCGCTAGCCAAGTCTGACGATGCTGTGCATGGCATCAGGTTTCGCCGTAACTATGGCAAGTCGCCTGCTTTATATTGCGGTTTTGCGAAGGCTCAGGGTGAAGTGGTAATTACGATGGATGCCGACTTGCAGGACTCGCCCGACGAGATTCCGGAGCTGCGTCGCATGATTGTTGAGGAAGGATTCGACCTAGTGTCGGGCTACAAACAGAAACGCTATGATCCGCTGTCAAAGACTATACCTACAAAGTTGTTCAACGCCACAGCGCGCAAGGTAAGTGGCATAAAGAATCTGCACGATTTCAACTGCGGGCTTAAGGCTTACAGGAAAGAGGTTGTGAAGAGCATTGAGGTGTATGGCGAAATGCACAGGTACATCCCTTATCTGGCGAAGAATGCCGGTTTTGACAATATAGGGGAGAAGGTGGTACACCACAGAGCCAGGAAATTTGGCAAGACGAAGTTCGGCGGTCTTAACCGTTTCTTTAATGGCTATCTTGACTTGCTCTCTCTCTGGTTTCTGAACAGTTTTGGACTTAAGCCTATGCATGTGTTCGGTTTCTTAGGCTCGCTGATGTTCCTCATTGGTTTTGTTGCGGTGGTGATAGTTGGCGGCATGAAACTTTATGCTCTTTCTACCGGCACAGTTGCTCCACTGGTGGCGCATAGTCCGTATTTCTACATAGCACTGACGATGATGGTTGTGGGCACTCAGCTGTTTGTGGCAGGCTTTTTGGGTGAGTTGATTTCCAGGAATGCTCCCGGACGTAACAATTATGCTGTCAGTGAGGAAATTTAGCTACATACTGCTGGTTGCCGTTGTTTGTGTGTCGTCGTGTACAAACATTGAATGTCCTTTGAACAATGTTGTTCAGATGGGATGTGGGTTGTACGACACTGACGGGGCAACTTTTGAGCTTTCTGATACTCTGAGTGTGCGAGCACCTGGGGCTAAGGCTGCGCTGCTGAACGGTGCGAGCGGCATAAGCAGCTTTGCTGTGCAGCTCTCCTACGATGCAGGGGTGGATACTCTCTTGCTCTTCTTTGCCGACAGGGAGCATAGGTATGGCACCGACACGTTGTTTGTCACTCATGACTCCGCTCCTCATTTTGAGAGTGTGGATTGCCCTATGGTGTTCTTTCACAGAATTACTGATACTAGAATTTCGCACGATGAAAATTCCACTTATCCTTATCGGGTGAGTGGCGTAGAACTGACTGAGCCTAGTGTAAATTATGATGAGATTGAGAATCTTAAGGTTTATATTAGTCCTGTTTCTGATTAGCCCTGTTGGCTTTGCGCAGAAGGTGAGAACTTCTGTTGCCGTGCAGCAGGAGAGGGATAGCCTGGTTCAGGCTAAGACACCTCTTGCCAAGCGTTTCAGCGTTGGCGTAGATGCTTGCGGCGCTTTGATGGCTGCAGCTACGTCGTGGGGGCAGTATGAGGCTATGCTTAGGCTCGACTTTCTCTCGCCTTTTCTTCCTGTGGTGGAGGCTGGCTTAGGCGTGAGCAATGCTAAGGGAGAGGATGCTGACTTGAGGTTCAAGACTCGCTCGCCTTACTTCAGGCTGGGGTGTGACTATAATTTTTCTCATCGTTCTTCTTATCCTGGGCGTATCTTTGCTGGCGTGAGATATGCTTTTTCGCCTTTTAGTTTTGATGTCAAGGCTACAGATATAGCTGACCCCGTTTATGGCACAAAGCAGGATGTATGGCTGTCTGGGGTTACTAGTTCCATGCACTGGCTGGAACTTGTGGCTGGTCTCGAAACTCGCATTGTCGGTCCGCTTTCGTTGGGCTGGACTTTCAGGTATAAATTCCGCTTGGCGGAAAAGGTGCCACACATTGGTCATGCATGGTATGTTCCCGGATATGGCAGGAATGACAGTCATGCCATGGGCGGCACGTTCAATGTTATTATTGCTTTATGAGCGGTTTAATGTCTGGTTTGGTAAAAAGTTCTCGTAATGGTGGCAAGCTCTACATGCTTATTGCAGTGTTGATTGTGTGCATAGCAGTAGCTGCCGGGCTTGCTCTTCTGGGCGACTCGCGCACATGGCAAGAGGAGAGCGGTGCTGTCTTTGGCACGGAGTACCATATTAAATATAGTGCTGAAAAATCGTTTGCTTCGCTGATAGAGGCTGAACTGAAAAGGGTGGATGAGACTTTCTCCATATTCAACCCGCGCTCGTTGGTGAGCAGGATTAATGCTGGGGAGACTGACAGCATGAACTCGCTCTTGCGCGAGGTTATGGTAATTTCCAGGGTGGTATTTGACGACACTGGCGGCGCTTTCGACCCTACGGTGCGTCCTGCAGTAGAGGCGTGGGGGTTTGGCAAGGCGGCGACTCCTGAGCTGAGACCCGAGCGCATTGATAGTCTGCGGCAGCTCATTGGTTTCCAGAAGGTGGACATCTTGGGCAACAGGCTCAGGCTGCCGAGGGGTATGACGCTGGACTTCGGTGCTATAGCAAAGGGCTATGCTGTCGACAGGGTGGCAAGGTTGCTGCAGGAGCATGGCGTGGAGGACTATATGGTGGAGATAGGCGGTGAGATACGTTTGCTGGGCTGCAACCCCGACGGCAACCCGTGGCAGGTGGGCATCGTGAAGCCTCCGAAGAGGGGCGAGGACAGATTGCCTGAGTTGCAGCCAGAGTTACTATCGATGACTAGTGGGGCGGTGGCTACGAGTGGAAACTATAATAATACAAGGACTATTGAGGGGCGCAGATTTTCTCATACTATAAATCCTCTTACTGCGTCGCCGCAACTGAGCGATGTCCTCTCGGCTACGGTCATTACAGATGAGTGTGCAGTGGCTGATGCTTATGCTACGGCTTTTATGGTGCTTGGAAAAGAAAAATCGGAGAGGGTTCTTGCTCGTAAGGATAGTAATAGTCTCAGGGCAATACTGATTGCTGATTGATAAAAAAACGTAAAAAACCGAAGGCTTTGTCTCTTTCATTAATTCTTCAGACTCCGTTGCTTCAGGGCATCTCGAGGCGCGACATGCTCGACATTGCGGCTAAGGCTAAGTTGTCGTTCGACCGCTATATGCCTGGTAAGAAAATTGTGTTGCAAAAGTGTGTGGCTAATCGTCTGGTCATCGTACTGTCGGGCGAGGTGGAGCTTAATAGCGAGAGTCCTTGTCATAGGTTCAGGACTTTGGAGTTTACCCGAAAGCCGCCGTTGATAGGGCTTGAGTCGATGTTCAGTCTTCGGCAGGAATATCCTTGTTCTGTGATTGCCAGGACTGCTGTCGAGACGATGTGTGTGGAGAAAGCGGACTTGCGCGACCTTTTGCTTTCTTATCCTGTCATACGTCTTAATGTGCTTACTCAGCTGAGTCGCCAAGCTACTCAACTGAGACTGCGGCTTTGCTCGTCGTTGCCGCTGACTATAGAGGAGCGTTTCATTCGTTTCGTGCAACACAGGCTGTTAGTGCCCGTAGGGGCTAAGATGCTGAAGTGCAGACTGACTGACCTCGCTACGGAACTGTGTGTGACAAGGCTCAGGCTTTCTGGGGCGTTGCACAAACTACAGGATGAGGGTTTGGTGGAGATGGGGAGGAGTCATATAGTCATTCCAAATTTTGAGAGACTCCTGGCAAAACTATAAATGAGCCTTAATTATGATTTTTAGTTTTAAGACTGAGCACAAAAAATACACAAACATAAGGACTGAGTACTTACTGCTCCCCACGAACATGCCGCGGTGAGCAGTTCCCCCTCCTCTCTATCTTCTATATAGCAGCCTTACCGTATTTCAGGAGTTCACGGGTGCTTTTCTTGGGCTTTTCTGTGAATTTTATTTCAAAAGTGGGTGTGCTGCATTTTGCTGTAAAGTCCTTGTATCTGCGTCGTTGTCCCCACATACCAGAGAATGGGGAAGGGGTGTATTCATAGTAGCGTATCTGTGCTGTGAATTTCAGGGGCTTGATTTTTATGTCTTTTACCTTCTCGGACTTTACTACGTATTGTGACCAAACTACTCGGTTGTATCTTTTACCTTTGACAATAGCCTGACCTGCCATTCGATGTGCGGCGCCGCTAATGCAGCGAAACTCTGAATGCTTCAGCACCTTTGTCGTCTTACATTCCACATCTACAAATTCGCCATCGCTGTAGAGTACAATAGATATGACTGTGCTGTCTCCGCGAATGGGCGTGGCGTTGTTTGTCTCTATCTGTGCGAAGAATGTGGGCTGAAAGTCTTGGGGGCTGACAGCTGAGAACAGCGACGCGAGAGAAGAGAGAGCTGCAAGGAGTAGGACGGTAAGTGTCATTGCTGGGGGTGGGGAAGTGAACTTGGGGTAGTGGTGGAATTCTTACGGGTGTGTGTGGTTGCTCAGTTGTCAGTTGCAGGGTTTCCGAGGCTCTCGCATTCGGCTAACCATGCCGCGGCAGAGGCATCGCTCGGCATGCGCCAGTCTCCGCGTGGGCTAAGAGAGCAACTGCCGACCTTGGGGCCTTCTGGCAGACAGCTTCGCTTGAATTGTTGTGAGAAGAATCTTTTGAAGAATACTTTGAGCCACTTCAGGATTTGCTCCGATGTGTATTTTCCTACATGGGGGTTGCTGCCGTTGAATGCCTCTTGCGCCAGGTGGAAAATCTTTCTCGGACGAAACCCATATCGAAGTACATAGTAGAGGAAAAAGTCATGTAGCTCGTATGGTCCGATGAGATCTTCGGTCTTCTGGCTTATCTCTCCGTTCGCGTCGGAGGGAAGAAGTTCAGGACTTACTGGTGTATCGACAATGTCGAGAAGTATTTCCCTGACGTTGTTCTGCCCATAGTTTTCTGCTATTCTCTTCACGAGATGACGAGCCAGAGTCTTGGGGACGGAGCCATTTACTCCATACATTGACATGTGGTCGCCATTGTATGTTGTCCAGCCGAGGGCTAGCTCGCTCATGTCGCCTGTCCCTACGACAAAACCTTTAGTCTGCCCGGCAGCATCCATAAGAATCTGCGTGCGTTCGCGTGCCTGACTATTTTCATAGGTGGCATCATGAACTTCAGGGTCAATGCCTAAATCTTCAAAATGTTGCAAGCAGGCTTTGCTTATGTTTATCTCGCGCAGGGTGACACCAAGTGATTTTACGAGTCTGACGGCATTGGTATATGTCCTGTCGGTAGTGCCAAAACCTGGCATGGTAATGGCTATGATGCCTTTTCGGTCGCGTTTGAGCTTGTCGAAGGCTTCAACGCAGACGAGCAGTGCAAGAGTAGAGTCGAGACCTCCGCTGACACCGATGACGATGGTCTCTGCCTTGGTGTGCTCTATGCGTCTGGCGAGTCCTTCGCTTTGTATACATAGTATTTCTTCACAACTTTCTCCATCCCTATCTCCTAGGGGTACGAAGGGGAGTGGGTTGACATTGCGCATGAGATGTCGTGGTGCGGTGTCGCTGCCTTCGCTGGGAATTTCTATGTGTGTCAGCTCTCGTATGTTTTCGCGCTCTGCGGGCATGAGGTCTTTCGACGACGCAAAGGTGGTGTTCAGGAGTCTTTCGTGGCGTAGCATTTCTACGTCAATGTCGCTCACTGCGAGTTGTTCTTTCATCTGGAAGCGCTCTCCCTCATAGAGCAGACGGCCGTTTTCGGCTATAAAGGTAAGTCCGCTATATACCAAATCGCCAGAACTTTCTCCATAGCCGCTGCCTGAATAGACATAGCCCGAGATGCACCGCGCGCTTTGGCTCAAAACTAACGAACGCAGATATTCGTGCTTGCCGACAAGTTCGTTGCTAGAGCTAAGGTTGAAAATGACGTCTGCGCCGCGAAGGGCATGAGAACTGCTGGGGGGAATGGTAGCCCAAAGGTCTTCGCATATTTCTATGCCGAAGGTGAACTTTGGCGTTTCAAAGAGGAGGTTGCCTCCCATGGGAACGTTCTGCCCGCAGAATTTCAGAATGATGGTCTCCTTGAGTCGCGATGCACTGCTAAACCATCGTGCTTCGTAGAATTCCTTGTAGTTGGGGAGATATGTTTTCGGAACAAATCCATAGATGTGTCCGTTGCCCACCACGGCTGCACAGTTGAGGAGCATCCCTTCGTGAACAATGGGCATACCGACAATTGCAACGACATTGATGCCCATACTCAGTTCCATAAGTCTCAGAAGCGCATGTTCGGCATCATCCTGCAGCTTCCTTTGTCCGAAAAGGTCGCCACAGGTGTATCCCGTCAGACTGAGTTCGGGAAAGCATACCACATCAACACCCATGCCCGAAGCTTGCAGCATAAGGTTCTCAATTCGCTCAGTATTGTATGCACAATCCGCTACGCTCACTCGGGGAACTGCGGATGCAACTCGGATAAATCCCTCCATAGTTTGGTACTTATTATTTTTTTGATTCTAAGTTTTTTAGTGGTTTTCGAACTCCCCAGAAAGTGCTAATGCAAAATCTTCAAATTCGTAGATTTTCACGTTGCAGCTTCTGCTCCAAACTAAAGTAGCCGTGATAGTAGCTATAAATGGAAGAGCAGATTCTTGCTTGAAAGAAGAAAGCTCAATATCGGTAATTGTCGAACCTTCATTTCTGAAGAATTTGAATGAAGCTTCTTTGGCACACCAAAGCATAGTGGCTGTTTTTTGCTCTCCGAGAGAACTTTCTATCAACTGTTCATCTGCCGAGAGAAACCTCTCCCTTAGCCTATAAGGTCTGGAGTCCCAACGTTCGATATCTACTCCTATTGCATTGTCGGAAAGGGCTATGCACACGTATTCACTATAGTGACTTATGCTGATGCAATAACTATCGTCCGACAGAAAAGGAGCTCCGTAAGAGTCGTGATATAGTTCTGCGTTTAGATGTCGCTTCAGAAGAATCCTCTCGGCAAAAAACTCCATTCTTCGTTTGGGAGATGCAGGCAAATCTTCTATACTCTCATTGCCACATTCCTCTAAAAATATCCCTTCCAACTCGAGAGGATTTTCTTCAAATTTCCATAGTAAAAGCTTGAGAGACTTTTCAGAATGGAGGCTTTTCAGAACTATCTCCGCCATCTTCCATTTCCTGAGGTTGTTCTTTCTCTGGCTGTACTTCTGCTCGTGGTCTGTTGGCAGGTTTGGGAGAAAGCATCTCCATCTCCTTAGCCCAGACTTCAGTTATATACCTTGTTATTCCCTTCTTGTCAACATAGTTCCTGGTGCGCAACTCACCTTCTATGTAAAGTTTGTCGCCTTTGTGAACATATTTTTCTACAATTTCAGCAAGTTTGCGCCAGAGAAGAATGTTGTGCCATTCAGTACGCTCCGGAACTTCAGTACCATTAGCAAGAGTGTAGCCAGGTGTGCTTGTGGCAAGGGTAAGACTGGCTGTGCATACTCCGTGTTCAATATACCTAATGTCGGGCTCCTTGCCCACATTGCCTATAAGCATTACTTTGTTAAGTGACATGGCTTTAACTGTTTTTGTTTTTTGAGAAGTGTTAATACGATTGTCGGATAATTAATTATTCATCTACTGAAAAAGAGAAGAATTGACCTTTACATACTTGGAACTTCCTCATCTTATTCTGTCGGCAGCACGCACCAAGGCTTCGTCGCTCTTTATAGCATGTCTTGCCAACAAAATAAAAATCAGTCCAATCAATGGGGCGAAGAACATGGCAGAGACTGATACACTGGCATTAGTCTCGCTTGCATGCACTAGAATGTGATATATGCAGGCAACATAAAATAGCAAAGTTGCAGCTATGCCACAATCTGCCAGTCGAATCTGTTTCTTCCTGTTCTTGTAGCAAAATATGTTGCCCAAGTTTACCAAAATCAGGATAGAAGCCATAATCAACATTCCCCATGGCAAAATAGCATCATGCAAAGGGTAGTTTGCAGCCTCAAAATAAGCCGAACTGATGCTTAGCTGCCCATTGTCAGCAGAGAGAGTTGCAACAGGAGCAAAGAAGGTCAGTGCAGGAAGAAGTGCTGCCAAGAACAGATATACACTCTGTATCCGCTGAATCATATATCTCTTTCTTTGCTAGGATTGCGGAAGTATATTCTATCGTTAAGAAATTCGTCCTGAGCCATTAATGTGGGTTTTGGCAGACGTTCATAGTAACGCGAAATCTCTATCTGCTCGCGATTTTCAAAAGTCTCTTCTAAATTATCGCTAGATGTGGCAAATTCTTTTAACTTCCTGTTTAGGTCTTCCTTCATCTGAGACGATATTTGGTTCGCTCTCTTCGACATGATAGCAACACTCTCGTAAATGTTGCCGGTAGGAGCGGCAAAGTCCATGATATTGCGTGTCTTGGTGTTTGTAGCAGCTTTACTTTTCTTGTAATCCATAGTTGTTTTTATTGTTTTAGTATTATACGTTTTTTTTGTCTTTAACAGAATAGACGAATAACATCCTATTTTGCTGTTGATGTAGAACGTCTGAATTTTTGAGGAATGTGACGGAAAAGGCTCTCAGCCTCCTTCGAATATTTAGACTCCGGAAATTCACTCTGGAATCCGTAATACTCATCTATAGCATTGTTATAGCGCTCCTCTTGACGGGATGCTACGCTGTTCTTTGCATAGTCAAACTTTGCCTTGAGAATAAGAAACGAAAAATCCTCACGACGTGACATGTAAGGATAGTCGCGTAGAGCATTTTCGGCAGTAACGATGCAAGCTT
>JAFYFI010000069.1 GCA_017543785.1 Alloprevotella sp. | reverse complement strand
ATCTTCGAAAATTTTGGTCCGAAAAATGCCCGTTTTTTGCAATTTACGGAAAAGTCTGAGTTTCAAAGCGATACAAAATTTAGGCTCGGATTTTCGTTTGATTTTTGAAAATCCGAGCCACTTTTCCGCGATTTTTCCGCCCAAAAACGTGAAAATTTCTTTGAGGAATTTCAGAATTTCTTTGTTGGATTTCAGAATTACTTTGAGTAATCCGAAAATTTCCTTATTGGATTTTCGCCGAGTCAAAATCTTTGCAGAAATTCCTCAAATCTTCGTTCTATTTTGAAGAAAATCCCGTGTCAAAACTATTTACTTTTTCGTCAAGATTTTTTACCTCTCCGTGAAAAGCAGCCTGACTGGCTGCTGCTGAGCAAAGCGAAAGAGGCTGGCAAGTTTTCTGGGCGGCTGCGCGCCAACATACACGCCAGGCGTTGACTGCTTCTGCCCCTACAGAGCGTGGGCTGCGCGCTCTGACTGCACATTATTTATATTTATGCGCATTGTATATCCTTACAGCAAAAACTTCGCAATCTGCTTAGCTTTCCTCGTAAATTTTGACAATAATTTACATTTTTTTAAATTTTTAGCGCAAAAGTTTAGATATTCGGAATTTTATTTTTACATTTGCAAAAATTGTGATAGTATTATTGTTTTAATTTTTTAAATTCATTGCTTATGAAAAGGTTTACACTCTTCATTTTCGCGATTCTGATTGCCACATTCTCGTGGGCACAGAGTCCGTTTGCAGGCAAGATTTCTCCGCAGCACTTGGGGAAAAGCGCCATGCAAGAGGTCGCCGCCTTGTCAGCCTACAAGCTGCAGATGACGACAACCCCGGGGCAGGCTAAGAAGAACGCCCCGAAAAAAGCAGGTACAGTAGTTACCCCGCCCGAAGGCGAAGTGGTTTACTACACACTTGCAGGTAACAACAGCAGTAGCTCCGGCATCACTCGCACCGTGAAGGTCATCCTCAACGGTAGCGACATCTATGTGACCGGGTTGAGCTACTACATTACCGACGCATGGGTAAAGGGTACCATCGACGGCAGTACGATTACCTTCGCCTCTGGCCAGTATTTAGGTTCCTTCCAAGGCGAAGACTTGTATTTTGCCGGCACCGATGGCAGCAGCCTTGTTGACGTAGTGGCTACCTATGACGCCGAGACGGGAAACATCTCGTTCACCATTCCTCCTTACATCGTGGACAACCAAGACCCAGCTGAAGGACTTGGCCCCTATGCTTACTGGACTTCGCTTAGCCTCACAAAGATAGAGGGCGAGGTAGATCTGCCCGTAGAGGTTCCCGACGGATTAGAGACATATGAATTCTTCGTCAAGGGTATCTCCTATGCCGAGGACGAAACGACAGGCGCGCTCAGTGGTTCAGAGTTTACCACCACAGTGCAGGTAGGCTACGTGTCAACTGGCACGTTCACCATGGACTTCTACGTGAAAGGTCTGTGCTCATACTTGCCCGACGCATGGGTGAAGGGAGAAGGCGTCCTTGATGAAGGCGGTAATATCGTAATCACATTCCCCAGCGGACAGCTCTTTGGCACATACGCCAACAAGTACGTGATGTGGTTTGCAGGCTTCGATGGTACCGATGATTCAGCTGCACCTCTCGACCTGGTATTCAACTTTGATGTTGCTTCGTCCACACTGACACTTGCCGATGGACAATATGTTGCTATCAATGCCGATAAGTCAACCTTGAACTGGTACAATCTATACAGCAACCTGGTCATCTCAATGCCCACGGACGTTGCTGCAATGCCCGCCAATCCTTCCATTACGGCTCTGGAAAATGGCAACTACGGCTACACCATAGAATTCGACGTTCCCATAGTTGACGTTGAGGGCAACGGACTCGTCACCAGCAAGCTCTTCTACGAAATTTACACTGACGTTGAGGGCGAGGTCAGCAAAATGGTATTCACTCCAACAACACACTCTCGCCTGACAGAAGACCTCTCGACAATTCCTTACGGCTTTACTGAGAACTACGACTTCTACAAAGACCTTATCTATCTCAACGACCTCTACTCCGACAGCTGGAACAAGATAGGCATCAAGTCTATCTACAACGGCGGCGACGAAGTCAACGAGACAGAGATACAGTGGTTCGACATCAAGCCCTACGGCACAGCAGTCACCACGTTCGACTTCAACGCTATGGACGTGCCGACATCGTCCAACAGCAGCACCGATGGCGACATCACCGAGAACAAAGAGCTGACTGCCGACAACGTGACGCTGGTCATCTCGCCGCAGGACGAAGGTGCATCCACCCCGAATCGCTTCTGGAGCTCCACGAGGGGTCCACAGCTGCGCGTTTACAGCGGTACGCTTACCTTCTCCGTGCCCGAGGACTACACTATTCAGGGCATCACCTTCAACGCAGCAAGATGGAACGCCAGCAACTCTGCTGACAGCGGAACATTCGACGGCAGCGTATGGACAGGCGACGCACAGAACGTAGTAGTCAGCATTGCCGGCAACTCTCAGATCAACAGCATCGACGTGACTGTCGTAGCTGTTCCCTCTGAGGACGGAGTACTCGTAACCCTGCCCGATGGCGTTGAACCTGTGGAATACACGCTCAACATCACACAGACTGCAAATTCATCCAGCGGCGAGCAGGACATCAGCCGCGAAAAGACGGCTCTCGTAGCCTTCGACGGCGATGACATCTACCTCTCCAACCTGGCTTACTACTTCTCCAGCAGCTACGTGAAGGGTAAGAAGAACGCAGACGGACAGTATGTGTTCAAGAGCAGCCAGTTCGTAGGCGAAGATGACTATGGTCCCGAATACATCGTGGGCGCAGATGCCAGCGGTGTTCCTGCCAACTACATCTTCAACGTAGATTCAGAGTCGGGCGCAATATCTCTTGCTGAGGGATTCGTGCTCTACGAAAGTGAAGCCGCTGGTGACGTAACAAACGTTTACACCGCTGCTACAGCTGCTGTATATACTCCCGGCGGAGTGGTATATCCCGACCTCGTAGCTCTCCCCGATGGAATTGTTCCCGAGAGCTGGACTCTGGAAGGCACATACTCAAGCTCTTCGAACTCTGACGACGTTGTTAAGTCTGTGGGCGTTGCATTCGACGGAACAGACATCTACGTACAGGGTCTTGCCTACTACTTCCCGGAATCATGGATAAAGGGTTCTATCGACGAGGAAACCGGAACGGCAACATTCCCGACGGGTCAGTTCGTTGGAGTTGACGATGACGGTCCTGAATACATCATAGGCTACGACGGCGAAAACGTCATAGATGTCGTATATTCCTACGACCCAGACAAGCAAATACTCATCCAGACCATAAAATACGTGGTGGAGAACTCTAAAGCTGATGCAGTAGCACCATGGGGATACTGGGAAAACAGCGTATTCTACGAGGGCGAGCCTATAGAACACGAACCCGTAGTAGTTCCCGACGGACTGTCAACTGAGATTTACACCTTCAGCGCTACGGAACTCATCTTCGACGACGAAGAAACAGCTCCTAAGAAAGCTAAGGCTCCCGTCCTCAAGGGCGACCTGAGCAGCTCTAAGAAGAAGGCAAGAACTGCCATCAAGAGCATTTCAAAGATTAGCGATGACTACACCACGGCTCCATACAACTACCAGGTAGAGGTAGGCTTTGCCGGTAACGACGTTTACATCAAGGGCTTCACCTCAGACACCAAAGACTTCTGGTTGAAGGGTACTCTGAACGATGAAGGCAAAGTAACGATACCTGCAAACCAGTACCTGGGAGAAGTCACCGCTTTGTGGTTCAAGTTCAAATACTACGTCGCTGCTGTCAACGACGAGTTTACTGACGTTGAAGACATTGTATTCAACTTCGATGAGGACACAAAGACATTCACTACGGATCAGACTGTAGTTCTGCACGACAATGGCTTCGTCCTGGGTCAACCATATCAGGCATTTGGCGAAATCGAAATCTATAAGCTTAACGATGTTGCTGCAACGCCTGCCGACCCGACGGTATCAAAGGTAAATCTCACAGGCAACTATCCAAGCGCTGACTTCATCGTTCCTACAACCGATGTTGACGGCAACCAAATAGTTACCACAAAACTCTTCTACACCGTATGGGTGAAGAAGGATGGAGCAGAAGTGGCGCTGAACATCACTCCTGATCAGTATCAAAATGTTACTGCAGAAATGGTAGAGATACCTTACACCTTCGACGACAGCTGGGACATCTACGAAGGCGGAAGCAAATTCTACTTCAACCAGGGCGCTGACGAGATTGGTACTTGGGAAGACGTCGGCATTCAGAGCATCTACTATGGTGGCGATGAATGCAACAAGTCCAACATCGTATGGTACAGCGAGGTAACTGGCATCAACAACATCACTGTCAAGAAGGACAGCAAAGATGCTACCTTCGACTTGCAGGGTCGCCGCGTGGCTAAGCCCACTAAGGGTCTCTACATCATAGGCGGCAAGAAAGTTCTTGTCAGATAAGCTGTAGGACAGACAATCCACACGTTCTCGTAAGTCAGGCACTGCCGACGACGAGAAAGTAAATACTCAAAACATCGCAGAGGACTTCATCCAAAAGTCGCTCTGCGATGTTTTTTTCATGCCCTCGGAAAAAGAAAAAACTCAAAAAAATCTCTCCGATGGCGCTCACATCGCGAGTATTTCATATTTTTGCAGTTAGAAAACTGCATCTCTCACTAGCAAAAGCATGGGCAAAAAACTTTCATACATAGGTCAGAGCATACTGCGGCATAAATATCTATGGACCATAATCCTATTTGTCATCATTGTAGGATTCATCGATTCCAACAGTATGCTGCAGCGCTACAAGCTCTCGCAAAACAACGCCGCCATAAGGGCTGAGATAAAGCAATACGACGAACGCTACAAAGCCGACAGCCGCACCTTCCGCGACCTGCAGATGAGCGAGGAGGCTGTGGAGAACGTGGCGCGCGTAGAGTTGTTCATGAAGACGGACAACGAGGACGTGTACGTGATTGAGGAAAACTAAGCAAAAGAGCAGAAGAAAAAGTAAGAAAAACACGATGAAACCGCTCACTCCACTACAAAACATTCTCTACATGGCTGGGGGCATACTCTTGCTCATTGGCGCTGCACTGCCGCTCTTCCCTTTGCCTATGTGGGTGGCTGTAGGCGTGTATTCGCTCGGGGCTATCCTGTTCGTGTGGATGCAAGTGCTTGCCAGCTACGAAGGCAGCAGCTTCGTAGTGCGCCGGCTGCGCCGCCAGCAGCTCATTGGGGCTGCCATGCTCATCGTGGCGGCTGTGATGATGGCAGGCGAATGGCAGCGCTGGCAGTATTGCCGCCACGGAGAGTGGAAAGTGGCTCTCTGCATAGGAGCCATACTGCAGCTATACGTGGCTTTCCGCATCTCCTCAGAACTGGACAAGAAAGACTAAGAAGAAAGCTGAAAGAAAACATAAAAGAAAGAAACCAACAAAACAGCCGCATCTGGACTTCCAAATGCGGCTGTTTACATGCACCTGCCTCAACGCAGGTATCCTCTCCACTACTCCACAATGACAGTCTTGGTGGTGTAGTTGGAGAATACTATAATCTGTATTCCCTTTTCATCCTTCATCACGGGGCGACCCTGAAGGTTGAACCTTGCTACCTCGTGGACATCGGAAGCGTCATCGGAAGCAACTTTCCGGATGCTGCTGGCAGGACTGTCGCCAGACTTTTCCCTGGAAAAAAGATAATGGAAGAACGCCCTGTCGCCGTTGTATATGGTATTCATCTTATCCACGACGAAACCGCGGTCGGACAGCAGATTTACCACATTGCCTATCCATACTTGCGCCGGATAGACATTCGCATTAAAGTCTGTATTTGAATACTCTATTTCCATATCCGAGGGCACAGCTCCACTCAAGATAATATAGTCTCCCCATGTAGTCATGGTAACATATTCTTTCTGAGCACTTGCGGCGGCGAAGACTCCAAGAAAGCCAAGCAGCAGGAAAAACTTTTTCATAGGTCTCATTTTTTAAGATTTCAAGGCAAAAATATGAAAAATAGAAATACAACGCCCCAAAAAGCACAAAAATCGGACAAAGAACACGGCTGAGAGACTGCGGAATAGTGAAAAATAGTGAAAAGTATGTGCTGGAAGTATAAACAAATTTAATTTCCAACTTTTATAACACTTTCCTGCGTTGCTTTTAAAATTTCCTATTTTATCTTTGCAACGACTTAAGGTTTATACGCCTGAGGCTGGAGAAAGATTTTATGGTAATGAGAAAGATTCATCGTCTGTGTTGCGGAGTGCTTGTGCTGACGACTGCCTTGCTGACTTCATGTTCTGAAGAATACAGCATAGCAGGGCGTACCACTATTCCTATGCTCGACGGTCAAATGCTACATCTGCGTACTACCGCCGACGACATGACGCAGATGGACATTGACTCGTGCATGGTGGTACACGGACACTTCAGCTTCTACGGAGACGTTGACACGGTGCGAATGGCGCAGGTCTATCTGAGCCACGACTTCAGCATGCCCATAGTCATCGAGACGGGCAACCTGAGCATACAGGTGGACAACATGGGCTCACGCGTCACAGGCAGTCCAATGAACGACAAACTCTACAAATTCTTTCAGAAACAGGCACAACTGAACAACCAACTTGCCGACCTCGACGCTAAGTTCCTGAAGATGGCAAACGAGGGCAAAACTCTCGATGAAATCAGGGCAAAACTCATGCCTCAAAGAAAGAAAATCCTGGAACGCGCAGAAAAGGAAGAGGCAAAGTTCATAGTGGAAAACAGCGACAACATTCTTGGACCTGGATACTTCATGATGATGAGCTCGCAGTTTCCAACGCCTGTCATCACAGAGGGCATCAGCCGCATACTCGACGAAGTGTCGCCGGAGTTTTTCAACAGCCCCTACGTTCGCAACTATATCTATCAGGCTTCCCTTAATCCACTCAGCGCACCAGTGCTGAAGCGCGCCGACAAGAACAAAAAACAGGAAAAGAAAAAACGTAAGCGCAAAGAAACGCAAGACTGGCAAGAATAAGTATGCAGTCTGAAGAAATAGAAGCACAAAAGCGGCATCCCATGGCTCGAAACCAGGTGGATGCCGCTTTTTGTATGTATAGACGTAAGTCCTATCTCATCACTTTCTTTCCGCCGACGATATACACTCCGTGGGGCAGGCTGGAGAGCTCGCGCTTGCCAAGGCAACGTCCGTTCATGTCGTATATCAGCTGCGTAGATGCTTCTGCAGGCTTTATGCTTATCTGCTGCCCTATGCCCGTTGCAGTGAATTTACTGATGTCAAAGAACAGCGATGCGGGGTTGTCCATGTCAATCATGCTAATCTCGCCCCAAGGCTGCACAGGTCTGCTCTGCGGCTCTACGTAGCGGTTTGAGAGAGCGCGTATGCTCGCCTCTGAGCCTTCGGGGGCCTGGAAATAAGCCCTGAAGGCGCGCAATTTTGCCTTTGTGCCCGAAGCACGATAGTAGAGATTATTAGAAACGTAGTAGGCACCGGCAGGCACAAAGTCGTAGCTCTTCGTTCCCACCATTTTCCATCCGTCTTTCTCTACAACAGGCTCGCGTGTAGCTGCATCGTCCGGCAGACGCACATAGGGAATGTTGCCTATCTCGGCAATAGTCGCGTCGTCGTCGCCAATGCGCACCAGCACGGGCTCGAAGGCTTTGATGCCGTTTGCCGTGTCTTCGGTGAAGTTGAGTTCAGAGTTACCCTCGCCGTCGGTAGTGACGCCAGAGAAGCGGAACACGGCAGCGTTGGCGCCGAAGTAAGCCTGCACGTCATAGCGGTTCAAGTCGAACGGCACCCAGAGAGAATTATACACACCCGACGTGAGCGGCTTGTTGATACTCACCTGAGTGTACATGCCTGGAGTGAGTTCGACAGGCTCTGTAGAGTTTTGGTCCAGACTAGTCGTAGCAGTGGCTGCCGGTATGCGATACTGGAACGTCACGGTGCGGTCGTCGTCACTGTTTGTCTCGATGTTCCATATCTCCTGATTTGTCAGAGTCTGGGCTGAAGTAGCATTCCCCCAGTAGTATGCCGAGGGCGAAGTTGTGTTGGTTAATGCAGTGTTGTTTGCAGTGTTCAGAGCCACGCTATAGCTGCTATATTGCGAGTTGATGTTGGCTGCAATTTCAGGTCCTGTTGTTCCAAAGGAAGAGCCCACTATCTGAGGCAGATATCCCACGTAGTAAGGATAAGAGTCCATCAGGAGCAGTCCGGGGTCGTAGCCGCTAGCCTGAAAGCGTGTCATGCGAGGATGAGTGTTGGTTGCTACTCCACGATTAGCACACGTCTCGGCGTTGGTGCAGTTCAGGCAGTTGCTCTCCCAAAGCGCCTCGTTGTAGTGAACATAGCTGACGAGCAGACCGAACCATGGCACGGCGGCATCCCAGTTTGCCCACTGTCGGTTTTCCAGCAGATAGTATTCTCCCTCAATAGTCTTCGGGCTGCCAGGCATATACACCACATAGGCTCCGCCGTGGTCGCTGGCACCTCCCGAGGCAGTGCCTCCGATGGGTTTGAGCCATGAAATTTTTGTAGGCTCCGTGAGTTCCTTGGGCTCCAGCCATCCGGCGCACCAGCGCTCAAAGGCTGTATATCCGCAGGGGCGGTATCCGGCATCTATGGTAGCCCAGTTGCTATTGCCGCCGTTCCATGAGCCATTGTAGCTGCCGCTGTTCATCAAGTCCCACTCGCCCATCTGTATGCCCTCGCACTTGTAGTCGACGTCGTACATATCGGGGTAGCCCATGGTGTGGCTAAACTCGTGGCAGATGGTACCTATGCCGCTGAGCTGCGTTCCGTTGGTAGTGTATCTCCCTGTGCTGCTGTTGTAGGTTTGGTTGGTAGCCAGTTCGTTGGAGCAGGCATAAGTATTTATATTTGTGTTGTTGTAGGTTGGGGACGTGATGGCGGTTATTTCCGAGAGCGTCACTT
>JAFYFI010000068.1 GCA_017543785.1 Alloprevotella sp. | reverse complement strand
TTCGACAAACTCGAGCGAATTGGAAACAAAAAACTCTTCTACAACTGAAAGCTATGAGCAAGAAAACAATTAAAATGAAAAACGGAAAACCCGTTATCAGCCTCAAAGATATAGAAAAAGTTCGCAAGCTATCCCTGCGCTGGGTGAATCTCTGGATTAATGGCTGCGCATGGGATGAATTGCCCTATCACTGCATGGACATCGCCTCATTCCTGAAAGATCTGGGCATAGCAGCCGAAATTCGTGTTGGCATCGATATCAGAGGCGTGGAGTATTGCAACGTGTTATTACTCTACGTGATTGACATGGCATTCCCCGAAGAAGAAGAAAACTTTGGCGCCGAATGGTTTATGAGATGGAATGAACACTTAATAGTCGATGAATGGATAGTGCTAAATGAAGATGAAGGAAACGCTCACCACGTTGCCCAGCTTAGCAAAATCATTGAGAATGCCTGCCAGAATCTGGCCAACTATGTTAGAAAACAAACAAACGAAAAACGAAAAAACAACCTAAAACCCAACAACAATGAAAAAGGAAATGCCTAAAATCGATATCAACGATATCAACAAGGTACGCAAGCAAGCCCTGCGCTGGACGAAGCCCATAGAGGAAAGCAAGCTGCTGAAGTGGGAGAGCCTGCCCTACTACTGCATGCGCATCGGCAGGTGCATGCGCAAGCTGGGCTTCTCTTACACCATCTTCGAGCTCACCGACGTATATCAGCGCGATGTGCTGCATCTGGCGTTAGAATACACCGTTGACACCAGAACCTTTCACGGCATTGTCGACGAGTGCGAGACGCTTACTCGTAACGAGAAAGCCAACGTCAACTACGCTTGTCCGCTCGCGCAGTTGATTGTGAACTGCTGCCAGCAGTTGGCCGACTACATCTACGAACATGCCGAAACCGAAGAATAGTAGGGCTTATGAAAGGAGAAATCTGGCACAAGTGTGAAGTGCCGTATACCCGCTATGAAGTGAGCAACCTAGGCCGGGTGCGCAACGCGCGCACGGGCCGGGTGCTCCGACCGTGGGATAATGGAAGAGGCTATCTGCAAGTTTACCTTTGGTACAAAGGTAAGATTGTACAATATGTACACAATCTCGTGGCCACCGCCTTTGTAGAAGGCTGGCGCGAAGGGCTGCAGGTGAACCACAAGAACGGTGTGAAGACCGACAACCGAGCCGAGAACTTGGAGTGGGTGACAAGCAGCGAGAACCGACAGCATGCTTGCGACGTGCTATTGGTTTCTGTGAAACCCGTAGCCCTGCTCGATGAGCGTGGCCACTTGCAATGGCTCTTCAATAGTGCGCAAGCATGCAATAGGGCTATGGGTGGCAATGTATGTGAATCGTTGAGGGTAAAACAACGCTACCACGGCTTTCGCCCTCTCTACATCTCCGTGCCGATGTATCGTGAGATTGTTCACCTTGTCAGCGTGCAGCACTACACCCTTCACAGCGCATGGGTGGAAGCAAACACGAATCTCTTTTTGCGTTCAGAAGACCATGAGTACTGCAAAGACTAAATCCATCATTCTCTATAGTGACCAGCTGAGTCTCATCCGTGGCTACTCTTTCGAGCAGTTGGGTCATTTGCTCTCTGCGCTCATTCGCAATATTGATGGCGAAGACACAAAAGTCATAGAGCGCACACTGCAAGAACCCGTGCTGACAGCCTATCGTTTCATTGCCCTGCAACTGAAAATTGATAAGGAAAAATATCAACAAACCTGCGAAAAAAGAAAGTCTTCAGCAAATAAAAGATGGCACAAAAAAGGGAAGGATGCAAATGCATTTTTTGCAATGCATAATGATAATGAAAATGAAAATGAAAATGA
>JAFYFI010000010.1 GCA_017543785.1 Alloprevotella sp. | reverse complement strand
CTTCGGGGTCGTAGTGCTTGTTGAGGCTGTTGCCGAAGAGTAGTCCTATGCCTTGATAGATGCCCGCCTTGAACGGTCCCACGAAGGCTTTGGCTATCTGGTAGCCCGTCTGGTTGCATTCCCTGTCCACGAGTTTCACGAGCAGTCGTCCCTGTGTGCGCGACATCTTTTTCACAATCGGTGTGTATTTCTTTCTCAGGTCTGCCTCCACGCGTTTTATGTGAGCCTGGCGGCTTTTTTTGTCGGGTAGAGTCTCCATGTATTCGTAGGTCTCTATGATGGTGTAGCGCGCCAGTTTTGCTATGGGCAGCAGTTTTTTCACGTTTGCCACCAGCCTGTTGTATTCGCGGCGTTTTTTCTCGTTTTTGAATACCAGTTTGTCATATTTATACACTATGGGTGTGATGATTTCCGGAATGCTGTCGCCCTGCCATTCCGTCTTGCCCACCTGCACATATACAGGCAGGGCGGCAGGTGCCGAGGTGTCGTCGGCATCTTCCTCCTGTGCCCTGGCTTCGAAGCAGAGGGCAAGCAGGGCAAAAAGCACTGCAAATCGTAGCTGGTGTTCCATTTCGCGGCGAAGTTAGCCATTTTCCACCGCTCTTTATGTTATAATTTATTAAATCATCTTTCGTTTCACATTTTTTTTGGAATTTTGCGAATACTACAAATAAAAATAAAAATTTCTTTATGCGTAACGAAAAGAAGTCGGCAGGACATCTCCGCCGCAAGGACATAGAGCCGCTACTGCTCGACCTGTTCTCCCAAAATCCTCATGAAACCTTCAACGTGAAGGACATCTTTCGCATCATGCGCCTTCCTACCCACCCCATGCGTATGCAGGTGCTCGATGCACTCTCGGGCCTTGTGCTCGACGACTACCTCTCCACCGACGGCAAGGGTAACTATCGCTATGCGCCGCGGCAGCAGGTCTTTGAGGGCATCTTCCGCCGCAAAGGCACGGGGCGCAACTCCGTGGAGCCCGCCGACGGGGGCAAGAGCATCCTTGTCACCGAGGCACATTCCCTCCACGCCCTCGACGGCGACAGGGTGCGAGCCACGCTCTTGGCGCGTCGCCGCGACCACACACGCGAGGCTGAGGTGACGGAGATACTCGAGCGCGCCAAGGATACCTTTGTGGGCAAGCTGCAGATAGAGCCCAACTTCGGCTTCCTCATCACCAACGACCGCCAGCTTGCCAGCGACATCTTCATCCCGAAGAAATACCTCAAGGGAGGCAAGACGGGCGACAAGGCTGTGGTGAAGATTACCGAGTGGCAGCAGGGCGCCAAATGCCCCATGGGACGCGTCGTCGACATTCTGGGACACACCGGCGAGAACAATGCCGAGATGCATGCCATCCTGGCTGAGTACAACCTGCCATATACATATCCCGAGCGCGTGGAGGCTGCTGCGCACGACATCAAGGACGGGGTGACGCAGCAGGAGATAGACCGCCGCGAGGACTTCCGCGAGGTGACTACCTTCACTATCGACCCGCGCGACGCCAAGGACTTCGATGATGCCCTCTCCATACGCAAAATCTCCGATGAAACCGCCAAAAACGCACCTATCTTTGAGGTGGGCGTCCACATTGCCGACGTGTCTTTCTACGTCCACGAGGGAGACATCATCGACCGCGAGGCTGAGCACCGCGCCACGAGTGTGTATCTCGTTGACCGCACCATTCCCATGCTTCCCGAGCGCCTATGCAACGAGCTCTGCTCCCTGCGTCAGGATGAGGACAAACTGGCATATTCCGTGGTGTTCCGGATGACCGAGAATGGCGACATCCTCGGCTGGCACATAGCCCACACCGTCATCCGCTCCAACCGCCGCTTCACCTACGAGCAAGTGCAGTATCTGCTCGAGCAGCGCGGCAAAGCCAGCGAGGCAGACATGCTCCACCCAGCCCCCGAGCCCGACGCCGACGGCAAGGCTGCCGGAGAGCGCTTTGCAGAAGAGCTCATCGTGCTCAACCGCATTGCCAAGCAGCTGCGCGCCAAGCGTTTCCGCAGCGGCGCCATAGGCTTCGACAGGGCAGAGGTACGCTTCGAAATCGATGAACATGGGCACCCTATCTCCACTTACGTCAAGACGGCTAAGGACGCCAACAAGCTCGTGGAGGAGTTTATGCTCCTTGCCAACCGCAGTGTGGCAGAAGCCGTGGCGCGCAACGTTCTGGAGCAGCACCTCGCCAGCGGGGCTAAAGCCCACAAGTCTGCACCCTCGAGAGGCAAGAAATCCAAGACCTTGCCCTATCGCATACATGACGTTCCCGACCCCGAGAAACTTGAAAAATTGCGCGGTTTCATCGCTAAATTCGGGTATAAGATACGCACCGAAGGAAGCAAGAAAGAGGTGAGCCGCAGTCTGAACCATCTGCTCCAGGACGTGAAGGGCAAGGCAGAGGAAAATGTTGTCGAGATGGTGGCTCTGCGTGCCATGCAGAAAGCTCGCTACAGCGTGCACAACATTGGGCACTACGGACTCATGTTCGACTACTACACCCACTTCACCTCGCCCATTCGCCGCTACCCCGACCTTATGGTGCACCGTCTGCTGACGCGCTATGCCGAGGGCGGGCGCAGTGCGAATGCCGACAAGTACGAGGAGCTCTGCGAACACTCCAGCGCCATGGAGCAGCTGGCGGAGACTGCCGAGCGCGCCAGCATAAAGTATAAGCAGGTGGAGTTCATGGCAGACCGCCTCGGGCAGGACTTCGAGGGTGTCATCAACGGAGTTACCGAGTTTGGCTTCTACGTGGAGCTCGACGACAACCACTGCGAGGGACTCGTGCCACTGCGCTGCCTGGAGGGCGACTACTACGAGCTCGACGAGAAGAACTACTGCCTCATAGGACGCCGCTACCATCATCGCTATGCCCTGGGCGACCGCGTCAAGGTGCGCGTGCTGCAGGCAAATCTGGAGAAGCGCCAGCTCGACTTTACCCTTGCCGACCAGCCCGCAATGGCGCCGCAGCCACGTGTGCAGGAGTTGATGTCGCGCTGGGGCGGTGCGAAGGGCAAGAAGAAACGCGGCAGACGATAGTGCGTTTGCACCAAGCTAAGGACGCACCTGTGGAACAGCAAGCCATAGGTGCGTCTTGTTTTTTCTATCCGATTTTTTTGCTTGGCGCTTCGTTGTTTATCAAAATTCTTTATCCGCGACCCCCTGTTTTTGAGCTCAAAAAACGGGCATAAAAATCATCTCCGAAAAATTTGGTCCGAAAAATGCCCGTTTTTTGCATTTTACGGAAAGCTTTGACTTTCAAGTCGAT
>JAFYFI010000067.1 GCA_017543785.1 Alloprevotella sp. | reverse complement strand
CGTCACCACCACGCTGTAAAGCTGGAGGTTACCCATGGTCTGTGTGCGACTGGCTTGGGCGAAGAGACGCGACAATAACTCGTCACTCACTGCCTGCTTGCTGTATTGGCGAATGCTTCGCCTGGTATCCAAGTTTTTCATAAAAAATCATGTTTTGAGCTACAAAGGTACGACAACTTTTTTAATTTGGGAAACATTTTTGGAAATTTAAGATACGAAGTTGTCAGAAACTGAAAACTTTTTCGTATCTTTGCGCACGATTTTTAGCTAAAATGAATTATGAAGACAGAAAATATCCCTGAGGTGACAGAGGTAAGACCCAAGGAACTGGAGTGCGACGTGGTGCGTTTCCAGAATAACAAGGAGAAATGGGTTGCACTTGTTGGACTGCTTGACGGCTATCCCTACGAGATATTCACCGGCCTGCTGGATGACGAGGAGGGTATCATGTTGCCTAAGTCTGTCACGAAGGGCAAGATTATCAAACAGGTGAATGCTGACGGCAGCAAACGCTACGACTTCCAGTTTGAGAATAGTCGCGGCTATAAGATTACCGTAGAGGGACTCTCGGAGAAGTTCAATCCTGAATACTGGAACTATGCCAAGCTGATTAGCGGTGTGCTGCGCTATCGTATGCCCTTGGATCACGTCATCAAACTGGTTTCTTCTTTGGAACTGGGTAGCGAGAGCATTAATAACTGGAAGATGGGCGTGGAGCGCGCCTTGAAGAAGTATCTGAACGACGGTACAGAGAACAACGATGAAAACAGTGCAGAGTAGCATCTTCCTGCGTGATATGCGCTTCTATGCCTATCACGGCGTGTTTCCGCAGGAGCGGACAGTAGGTGGCGACTATGCTGTCGACCTCCGTGTAGAGCTGGACATCTCCGCAGCTGTCGAACACGATATGGTGGAGGTGACTTCCAACTACGCAGAGCTATACGACGTGGTGAAAACAGAAATGCTGCAGCCCTCTGACCTCTTAGAGACTGTGGCAGCGCGCATCGGCACGCACGTGCTCAATGATTTTCCGAGAGTCATGGAAGTGACTGTCAGCGTCGTCAAGCTGAATCCTCCCATGGGCGCCGACTGCAAGGGCGCAGGCGTGGAGATTAAAATGGTAAGATAAAAAACGAACGAATGAGATATAAAATCATACTCCTGATGCTTGGTATGGCGACGGCGCTTGCTGCCGCCAACAAACGTTTCACGCTGGTTATCGACGCAGGACACGGCGGACATGATGCAGGAGCCGTGGGCGCTATCACCAAGGAGAAATACATCAACCTGAACGTAGCACTCGCCTTTGGACGGCTGGTAGAGAAGAACTGTCCTGACGTGAAGGTCATATACACCCGCAAGACTGATGTCTTCGTGCCGCTGCATACGCGTGCAGACATTGCAACCACACACACGGCCGACCTCTGTGTGTCTATCCATACCAATGCACTGCCCAAGGGGCGCATTTCGCGCGGCATGGAAACCTATACCTTGGGAATGCACCGTGCTGCCGATAACCTGGCGGTGGCTAAGCGAGAGAATGAGGTGATTCTATATGAAAAGGACTATAAGCAGCGCTATCAGGGCTTCGACCCCAACTCTTCTGAGAGCTATATCATGTTTGAGTTCATACAAGACCATAACATGGCACAGAGCGTAGAACTTGCCAAGTATGTGCAGCGTCGTGCCTGTGCGGCGGCAGGACGGCAGAACAAGGGTGTGAAGCAGGCTGGATTCCTGGTGCTGCGCGAGACGTCCATGCCCAGCTGCCTGATAGAACTGGGTTTCATTTCCACCAGCGACGAGGAACGATTCCTGGCATCGGAGTCGGGAGTCAGTCAACTGGGACAGGGCATCTATCAAGCCTTCCTGGATTATAAGAACAAGTTTGCGCCAAGCAACAGCACTCCTTATAAGGCCGAGCCGCAGCAGCAGGAAGTGGACATCCCTGCCGTAGTGCCGCAGAATGCGGAGAAGAAAGAGAGTCGCAAGGAGCGCAAACGTCGCGAGAAAAAAGAGCGGGAACTGAAAGAGGAACAAGAGCAGCAGGCTAAGCAAGAGCAGCAGGCTCTCCAACAGGTGAAAGCCCCCAAGCCCGACAGCATACAAGTGCAGCCCGTAGAGGCAAAGCCGGAGGCAGCACCAGCTCCTGTGCAGACGGTAGCGGCACCAGCTCCTGTGCAGACACCACTCTCTGCGAAACCCGTCTTCAAGGTGCAGATAATGGCCAGTTCCACTCGCGTGAAAGCGTCCTCCCCTCGCTTGCAGGGCGAACAGGCCGACTGCTACGAAGAGGGTGGGATGTTTAAATACACTGTGGGCGCGTCCACCAACTACAATGAAATCAATAAGCTGCGCCAGCAGTTAAGTGCCAAGTTTCCGCAGTGCTTTGTCATTGCCTTCAAGGACGGACAGAAAATGGACGTGCGCCAGGCTATTCAGGAATTTAAGAAGAATAGATAAGTGATAACTGAAATAATAAAAGGAAAAAGATATGAAATTTTCTAAGGAAATCAAAATAGCACTCGTAAGCCTGATAGGGGTCGTGGTGCTGTTTGTCGGAATGCAGTTCCTCAAGGGACTCAGTGTCTTCTCCCAGGACAACTCCTTCTATGTGGCTTTCGACGATGCCACGGGACTGTCAGTGTCAGCACCAGTCTATGCCAATGGCTATCGAGTGGGTGTGGTAAAAGCCTTGGAGTATGACTATCGTCCCGACAGCAAGATTATTGCCGTGATAGGACTGAACAAGCAGATGCGCCTGCCAAGAGAGTCACGCGCAAAACTGGCCAGCGACCTGCTGGGAAACATCAGAATCAACCTTGTGCTCTCCGACGACCCTATCCACTTGTTGGAGCCTGGCGATACTATTCAGGGCGCTGCCGAAGAGGGCGTGATGAGCAAGGTGGCTGGCATGGTGCCTGCTATTGAGAAGATGATGCCCAAGCTCGACTCTATCATGACCAGCCTGAACATACTGCTGGCAGACCCCGCCCTGCGTAACACCCTGCACAACGTAGAAGGAATGACCGCCAATCTCGATGCCACCAGCCGCGAGCTGCACGGACTCTCCGTAACTCTTAACCGCGAAGTGCCGGGAATGATGGCAAAGACCAATGGCGTGCTGAACAACACCCAGCAACTTACTTCAAACCTCTCTCAGATTGACGTGGCAAGGATGATGGCCAAGGTCGACTCCACGTTGAGGAACGTACAGGAAATGACTGCCAAGCTCAACAGCAACGAAGGCACCCTCGGACTGCTGATGCGCGACAAACAATTGTATAACAACCTGGCTGCGACAGCCGCCGATGCCGACTCGCTGCTCATTGACCTCAAGGCACATCCAAAACGCTACGTACACTTCTCCGTTTTCGGAAAAAAAGACAAGGCAAAATGAGTACTATTTTAATTTTGTCTAAATAGTATGGGGGTGTTAAAAATTCTTCCATGATAATGTCGAAAGTGTGTGTTCTTCATACAGTTAGATATTTTGGCTAAAAACTCTGCACACCCCTTTGTGGATGTGCAGGTTTTTCTTAACTTATTGATAGCCAAAGGGGTGTATTTCTGCAAGAGGTAGGAAGGATAAAAAACCATAAAAGAATCTTAATTGGCAAATTATTAGTAAGTTACGCACCTTGTTCTATTCGTTGACAAAAAGAACAGATTTGCATAATCCGAAAAAAATGGCGAACTTTGCACTCGGAAAATAAGAAACGACCGAGACCCAACCAGTCTTCATTCGTTCAGAGATCAAAAAACATTAAGTATATAATAAGGTAAACGCCGCATGGTAAAACATCCAAAGGCGCTTTGGGACGACTGCCTTAGTTTCATTAAGGAAAACGTCACTGAGCAGCAATATAAGACTTGGTTCGCGACGATAGTCTTCGAGAAATATGATGAAGACACGCGGACTTTACTCGTACAGGTGCCGAGCAGGTACGTGTATGAGTACTTGGAGCAGTACTATGTGG
>JAFYFI010000066.1 GCA_017543785.1 Alloprevotella sp. | reverse complement strand
CTGACCAAATTTTTCGGAGAAGATTTTTATGCCCGTTTTTTGAGCTCAAAAACAGGGGGTCGCGGATAAAGGATTTTGACAAAACTATGTTTCTTCAGCATAAAATCCAAAGGGGATTTGAAAAGTTATAGTTGCTTTTTAGATACGTATTTTTGCTCTGCATATCCATTTATTTTGCCTGCATATTTGCTTGTTACATACTTAAAGCTCGTTAAAAATTGCCGAATTGTATAATTTTGAAGTAATAAAGATGTAACTTCGCGTTCGAAATGTAGAAAATAGTGCATTTTTAGAAAATAACAACATAACTATATAGCTATGAATAACGACATTGACATGGGCAAGCTAGGTGAGCTTGTGGCTGAAAAGAGTGAATTCGTCAACGTGCTGCGCAGCGGTATGGAACGCCAGATTGTTGGTCAGCGACATTTGGTAGATGCCTTACTGACGGCTTTGCTGAGCGGAGGGCACATACTGCTCGAAGGTATGCCAGGACTTGCCAAGACAATGGCAGCGTCCACGCTGGCACGTTTAGTGAAGGGCGAGTTCAGTCGCATACAATTCACTCCCGACTTGCTGCCTGCCGACGTAGTGGGTACTATGGTTTATAGTCCGCGCAGTGAGACATTCTCAGTGAAGCGCGGTCCGGTGTTTGCAAACTTTGTTCTTGCCGACGAGATAAACCGTGCCCCTGCCAAAGTACAGAGTGCGCTGCTGGAAGCCATGCAGGAGCAGCAAGTGACACTTGGCGAAAACACATTCGCCCTACCGCAGCCTTTCATGGTACTTGCAACACAAAATCCTATAGAACAAGAAGGCACCTATCCGCTGCCTGAGGCTCAGACAGACCGCTTCATGCTGAAAGTTCGGGTTGACTATCCCTCAGACGTTGAGGAGAGAAACATCGTAGAAGGTCACCTTAAAGGTTCTCTGCGTGAGTTGCCACAAAGCGTATGCACTAAAGAAGACATCATAGCCGCTCGCGAGACCATAGAGAAAGTCTATGTTGATGAGCGCATCGTGAGCTATATCATAGAGTTGGTATTTTCTACCCGCAAGCGTAAAAATCCAGAGTTGAAGGATTTGGACAAATACGTGCTTTATGGTGCCAGTCCACGTGCCAGCATCAACTTGGCACTGGCGGCTCGGACCGTGGCATTTATGAAGCGTCGTGCCTTTGTCATTCCAGAAGATGTGCGCGAGATTGCTGCAGACGTGCTGCGCCACAGGATTGGCCTCACCTATGAGGCAGAAGCCGACAATGTTACTACCGATGACATCATCGGCAAAATCCTCTCCAGCGTAAAGGTGCCCTAAAGAACTTCTCACAACCCCAAGAACCCAAGATTCCAAACTCATAAAAACTTCAACCTCACATGACTCTTGCAGAACGAGTGCGACATATTGAGATAAGGACAAAGCGTCTTTCTGAGAATGTGTTTTCTGGTGAATACCGAAGCTCATTCAAGGGTCGCGGCATGTCGTTTTCGGAAGTACGTGAGTATGCCCCTGGCGACGACGTCAGGGACATCGACTGGAATGTCACTGCTCGCACAGGCAAGCCATATATGAAGGTATATGAAGAGGAGCGCGAACTCACCGTTATGCTGCTCGTGGACTTGTCTGGGAGTATGTCTTTTGGCACTTCAAAAGCCTCACAGCGTGAGACGGCAGCCGAAGTTGCTGCCACCCTGGCTTTCTCTGCCATGAGAAACGGAGACAGGGTAGGGGTTCTACTGTTCTCAGACAGGATTGAAAAGTTTATCCCGGCGAGGAAAGGGCGTAAGCATGTGGCTTACATCATACGCGAGCTGCTATCCTTTGAGCCTGCAGGACGTGGCACCGACATGGTGGGAAGCCTGGAATACTTCTTGCGCATGATGCGGCGGCGTTGCGTTTGTTTCCTTCTCTCCGACATGGCAAGCAACAAGGACTTCATGCGACCTCTTACTATAGCCGCGAAAAAGCATGACTTAGTGGCTCTGCGCATTTTCGACGAGAGAATGCGAACCCTGCCCGACGTGGGACTTATAAAAATTGAAGATGCCGAAACAGGGAAGATTCAGTATCTGGACACTTCGAGTAAGAAAGTTCGCAGTTGGCATTCAGACATTTGGAAGAAAACCGACAAATCCCTGAAAGACCGGCTGAGGAAAGGCAACGTTGACTTTGTAGATATAAGCACCTCGGAAGACTACGTAGCCAAACTCATCGCATTCTTCAAAAACAGATAAACAAAAACACTCTCTATGCGCTCAATATTTTTCTCTTTGTTCTTCCTGCTATCCTTCGTCAATGTCGTGGCGCAGAGCACACCATGCCTGGTAGAGGCAAAGGCAGACACTACCGACATGCTCATAGGCGAACAGACAAAGATAAGCGTTACGGCTAAGGTGGCAGTAGGAGCGAGGGTAGTGTTTCCCGAATACGCTCCAGAGGAAATGATGGTGCCAGGGCTGGAGGTCGTTGCAAGCGGAAAAATAGACACCACGAAAACCAACGACGGTAAGATGTGGGAGTTGAAGCGTGAATATACTGTTACCAGTTTCGACTCTGCACTTTACTCCATAGTGCCTGAGGTCTATCTGGATGGCGACACCATAAAGTCGCGCTCGGCTATCGGACTTAAGGTAGAATCCATACCCGTTGACACCACAAAACTGGATAGTTTCGTTGAGCCGTATGGATGTGCTGAGGAAGATTTCACCTTAGACTGGATTTTCGTCATGGCTGTGGTGCTGCTAATTGCAACGCTGGTCCTGATGGGCATCTTGCTGAAGAAGTTCAAGAGCAAAAAGCCGCTGCCCGTACAGACTGTCATAGAAGAAGTCACGCCACCTCACCGTGAGGCTTTGGCATCAATAGAAAAACTCAAACTGCTGCCACGCAGCACAAGGGAGGAAAACGAAACCTACTACTCAGAACTTTCAGCCGTGCTACGCAAATATCTCTTGGCTCGCTATGGTTTCGACGCGCTGAAGATGACGACATCAGAAATTGTCCATGTGCTGATAAATGGGCAGAACGTAGGACAGCTCAACGAGCTAGGGGAAATCTTGAAAACGTCTGACATGGTGAAGTTTGCCCAATACTCAGCTTCACTCGACGAGGGCGACAAAAACCTGCTGCAGGCAGCCAACTACATCTTCCAGACACGCAATGAAATCGACATAATACCGCCGCGCACCCTGAACATTGAAACGAAAGAGAACAAGGAAATACGTGCTCAGAGAAAAAAAATGCTGAAGTATATCATCCTGCTGGGCATCGCAGCCCTCCTCCTGACTGCATTTGTCTTAGAACGATTCATTGTATAGAAAAAAACACAGTAAAGATAATCAATGTCATTCTCGTCTCCTATATATCTGTTGCTTTTGCTAGTGCCGCTTGCCGTGGTGGCATGGCATTTTCTATTTGTTGTAAAGCGAGAAGCAACATTCAAGGTGGCATTCAGTGCCGAAGACTACACTCCGCCTACCACGTGGCGAAGAAGGCTGGTTCATGCTCCCTTCTACCTGAAGATTCTCAGCATGGTGGCATTGATATTGGCATTGGCAAGACCTCAGACCAACTTTGCCATAAACGAGGAAGAGGTGGAAGGCATAGACATCATGCTCTCGCTCGACATTTCGGTGAGTATGCTTGCTCCCGACTTCGAACCAAACCGCATGGAGGCTGCCAAGCAAGTAGCTCAGGAGTTCATCAGCCAGCGTCCCGACGACAACATAGGACTGACGCTTTTTGGCGGCGAGGCTTTCACTAAATGCCCGCTCACCACCGACCACGCCACACTGCTAGGCATGTTTCCCGATGTAGGCTGCCATCTGCAGCAGCAGGGCATCATCAGCCAGGGCACAGCCATAGGTATGGGTATTGCCAACGCCACAGCACATCTCGAACAAAGCTCTACAAAGACAAAGATAATAATACTGCTCACCGATGGCGAAAACAACACTGGAGAGATTTCTCCCATGACGGCAGCGCAGATGGCTAAGGAACTTGGCATACGGATATACACCATTGCCATTGGCAGCGATGCTGCCACGGAACAGAGTATTGCCACACTTCCAAACGGTGAAGAATACAAAGCGATGTTGCCGCCACAAGCTAACGACAACACTATGGAGACAATAGCCGAAACAACTGGAGGCATAGCATACAGAGCCGACGACCTGAAAGCGCTGCGCAACATTTACGAAGAAATAGACAAGCTGGAAAAGAGCAAACTCAGTCTTCAGCAGAGGCAACATAAGTTTGAAGCCTATCAGCCCTTTGCCCTGGCAGCCTTCCTCCTGCTCATACTCGCCCTTGCCCTTCAATATACCATATTCAGAAAACTACCATAAATAAAATCAACAAAGCGCAAGAATGACATTTGCAAACACAGAATATTTTTATCTGGGCTTCATACTTCTGGCAGCAGTCGTGCTAGTGGTTTATAGCTTTTTCAAGCGGAAAGGGAGTCTTGAGCGCTTTGCAGGTACAAAGACACTACAAACACTCATGCAGCGCTATTCGCCAACGCTGAGACTTTGTGCCTTCCTACTGACTCTTGCTGCAGCCGTTCTTCTCATCTTCATGATAGCACGCCCCCGAAGCGGCATCGTAGAACAGGAAGAGACTCGCCACGGCATAGAGGCGGTGATAATGGTAGATGTGTCCAACTCAATGCAGGCCACCGACGTAGCGCCAAGCCGACTGGAAACAGCCAAGTTTCTCCTCAATAGCCTGATAGACAATATGCAAGATGACAAGATAGCCCTCGGCATCTTTGCAGGAGAAGCATATATGCAACTACCCATTACCTCTGACTACAGCGCTGCAAAAAGCATGGTGAACAGTCTTTCGCCAAGCATGATTTCCATGCAAGGCACACACATCGCTGCCGCTCTGGACATGGCAAACCACGGTTTTTCTGAAAACCGAAAAGGCGACAAAGCCATCATACTCATCACCGATGGAGAAAACCATGAAGGCAACGTAGAAGAGGCAATTCAGAAACTCGTCAAGGAAAAGAGGAAACTCTTCATTCTGGGCATAGGCACGCCCCAAGGCAGCACCATACCCACAGGAAACGGACCCTTGCTCGACGAAAACGGAGAACCCGTAGTGTCAGCACTCAACGAAGAACTACTCTCCAGTATAGCCACGCAGGCAGCAGGAAAATATATCCATGTGGAAAATGCACTGACAGCTCAGGAACAACTCGAAGCAGAGCTCAGTCATCTCCATGCCAGCACAGAGAACGGCAAGTATAGAACCTATGACGAAAAGTTTCAAGGCTTCGGTATTGCCGCCTTCATCCTTCTCCTCCTGGCAATGCTCTGGTGGAGAGACCAGTAAAGATGCAAATCGGTTTTTGTTTTTGAACGCGAAAAAACACACAAGACCAAGAACCTACGAACATAAAAAAACCTACAAACACAACATGTTCAGAAAACTTTTCAGAATACATATCTCCCCGTTACTCCTTTTTGTGATGTTCTCATCGCCGCTCGCTGTGGTGGGTCAGACGCGCGAATGGGTAGCAATACACAAGGCAAACAAAAAGTTTGAAAAAGAGAAATACGACGAAGCCCTGGCAGCATACGAAAAAGTACTTTCCCGAAATCCCAACAACGCCAGAGCACTCCACAATGCCGGCAATGCATACCTTGCCAAAGGCGACGGAGCAAAGGCTATGGAGCTATACACCATGGCAACAAAGCTGGAACAAGACCCCATCTGCAAGTCCAGGACATTTCACAACATGGGATACATATCGCAGGCAGCCGCCCTCAACGCCAAAGACGACGAGCGCCAGCAACTGCTGCGCGAAGCCATAGCCCACTACAAAGACGCACTGCGACTGAACCCTGCCGACGACGGGGCACGCTACAACATGGAGCTGTGCAGGAAACAACTGAAAGAAAGCAAAGACGACAAGGACAAGAAAGACAACAGGAAAGACAACAAGCCACAGCAACAGCAGCAGCAGCCACCACCACCTGCCGACAAACAGCAGCAGCAGCCACAGAACAACACCACCACACAGCAGTTGCTGAACCTCTCCCGACAAGTAGAGCAAAAGACAAAAGAGAAGATTGACGCAGCGCGCCCCAGAGCAAACTCAAAAACAAAGAACTGGTGACGAGCCGCAGCAGATTTGCATGAAACTACATGACATGAAATTCCATACACTCACAACACTACTCCTCATAGCCCTGTTGACGACACCGTCCTTTCCACAAGTCATCAAGGTAGAAGTCCCCTCATCCATACCACAGGGAGAATACTTCCACCTCAAGTTCATCCTTCCCTCAAGCAAAGCCACCGGCTTCACCCCTCCGTCGCTCAGCAGCTTCACCATACTTGCCGGACCGTCTGTGTCCAAAGCCACATCCGTCCAGATGACAAACGGGAAAATATCCTCATCAGGCACAACAACCTACACCTACGTACTCTCGCCAAAAGACCCGGGCACATTCCACATAGGAGAAGCCTCCGCCAGCGTCTCCGGCAAACAGATACACTCAAAACCACAAACCATACGAGTAACCAAAGGACCGTCAGGCAACGCGCCACGCCCCTCCGCCATGCACCAAAGCCCACAGCCCGACGAAGAAATACAAACCATCGGCGCACCCATAACACAGCGTGACCTCAGCATAACTCTCACCCCCTCACGAACAAAAGTATAAGAGCAGGAACCCATCCTCCTCACCTACCAAGTCCACACACGCCTCGGAGTGGCACTCTCCAACGTCCTCCTCGCCTCAAAGCCCGATTTCACCGGACTCATAGCCCACGAAATACCAATAAAAACCATAGACACACACACCGAAAACCGCGGAGGCGCCACCTATCGCACAGGAACCATACTGCAGCAAGTAGTCTTCCCAAGCCAGAGCGGCACCGTCACCATACCCCCCGTAACCTTCAGCTGCACCGTAGCACAACGGCAACGCCACTCCTCCGACCCCTTTGACGACTTCTTCAATAGCGGAGGCACCGTAGGCGTCGAAGTGAAGCGCACAGTACCCTCACAGCAAATACAAGTGCTGCCGCTGCCGCAGCCCCGACCAGCAACATTCACCGGAGCAGTGGGACAATTCACACTCACCCTGGCGCCACCCCCGTCACCAGTGCATGCCCGACAGCCCATGCAGCTGACACTGAAAATCCACGGCAGCGGCAACCTGCAAATGCTCACCGCGCCCAAGCTGCCACTGCCCGACAGCAT
>JAFYFI010000065.1 GCA_017543785.1 Alloprevotella sp. | reverse complement strand
TGTATATATGAAAAAACAGTATACAAGAAAACAGGGTATATATATGAAAAACGAAAACAGGCTCAGGCAAATGAATATCAGTCAACGGATTTTTCACAGGACTGCATCGCTGCGCGGTTTCAGGGTCGTGCTTGCGGCGTGGATACTCTTGCTGCCGGCGGCGGTGGGATGTTTCGCTCAGTGGAGTGCCGCCGGAAACGGAAGCATTCCTGCCGGCGGGGAGTATGTCCCTGCCGCGCCCGACTATGCCGACAGTACGATGTGGTACGTTGAGCGCAATGCGTGCTGCGGCGGGGCGGACGTCTTCTATATCGTATCGACGTGGGAGGAGGAGTGGCATACCGCCGACGGGAGCCTGTGCCGCTATGCCGACGTTTGGAATGCCGTCCACCGCAGCCACATGGCGACAGAGATTGAAAAGGTGGCGAAGTACATGGGCGAGGGCAATAATTTCTACGCCCCCTACTACCGCCACGTTGCCATAGACACCTGGATGACGCGAAACGAGGACACGATAAACCGCCGCATACGCCTGTCGATGGATGACGTGCGCCGCGCCTTCGACGAGTTCCTGCGCCGCCGCGACAGTAGCCGTCCGCTCATCGTGGCAGGCTTCAGCCAGGGCGGCAGGGCAGTGGTGGAGCTGCTGAAGTATATGGACGGGGAGACATACGACAAACTCGTTGCGGCATACGTCATGGGCTACAAGGTGACGCCTGCCGACACCGCTGCCTGCAAGCAGATAAAGGGTGCAAAGGGCGAGGCGGACACGGGCGTTACCGTATGCTACAACACCGTCAAGGACGTGCGCTATGTCATCCCCGTCATCGCCGATGGCTGCCTTGCCATCAATCCCGTAAACTGGCGGACGGATGCCACGCCTGCACTGCTCCATGACAGCATTACGATAACTCTCAACCCCGACCGCCACGTCCTCGTCGCAGGCAACTACAGCGGAGCGGAGTACCTGCCCTACAAGGACTTCATCAACGTGGGCGACATTCACAGCTGCGAGCCGTGGCTCTACAGCGACTGCCTGCGCCGCAACTTCGGGGTGCGCACCGCCGCCTGGCGCCGCCAGCACGGAGAGATGACTTGTCATTGCTGCCGGTAGGGCGTGTGGAAACCCGCAGATGCCGGGCATGGCAAAGAAAATCCCGGCCGGAGATGTCTCCGGTCGGGATTTCTGTGTTTGTATGCTATGTGCTGTCTTATTCAGCCTCTACGATGCGCTTCTTGCCAAACACTTTGTAGGCAAGGGGTGCAGCGATGAAGATGGAGCTCAGTGTGCCGAAGACTACACCCAGTATCATAGCGAAGGCGAAGGAGCGTATGCTGTCGCCACCGAGGATGAAGATGCAGAGCAGCACGAGGAGCGTGGTGAAGGAGGTTACGATGGTACGCACCAGAGTCTGGTTGACGCTCTCGTTGAAGAGTCGCTTGGTGTCGCGCTTTGGCCAGAGTCCGAGGTTCTCACGGATACGGTCGAAGACCACCACCTTGTCGTTGATGGAGTAACCGATGGCAGTGAGGATAGCTCCTACGAAGGTCTGGTCCACCTCGAGCGAGAAGGGCACCCATCCCCAGCAGAGCGAATACGTTCCGATGATGAGGAATGTATCTACAGCCAGTGCGCAGATGGAACCTACGGAGAATGCCACGTTGCGGAAGCGTATGAGGATATAGACGAAGATGGCGATGAGTGCCAGAATGGTGGCGAGGATGGCGTCCTTTGTCATTTCGCTAGCCACGCTTGCTCCCACTTTCTGTGCGCTCACGATGGAGCCTCCGTCGTGGATGTCGCGGTTCTTGAAGGTGTCGAAGTCAGCCTTTACGAGTCCTGCGTCGTGGAGTCCCTTCCAGATGGCTTGCTCTACCTGTCCGTCGGCATCGTCGGCATCGCTGTCGATGAGATAGTTGGTGGAGATACGCACAGACTTGCCCTGTGGCGTGCTCACCTCGATGCCCGAAACGGATGCGTTGGGGTCGGCAGCGTTGATGACCTTTGCCACGGCAGCCTCAGCCACCTCGGGTGTGGCGTTCTTGTCGGTGAGCTCGATGACGAAGTTGCGACCGCCGGTGAAGTCGATGCCCTTGGAGAGTCCGCGTATGCCGAGGCTCACGAGTCCTGCCACTACGAGCAGGCAGAAGCATACGGCAGCCTTCTTGGCAGCGCCGATGATGTTGAAGTTAGCGTTCTGCATCAGTCCGCGGCTCAGCTTGGTGTCGAAGGTGAGTCCGAGCCACTTGTCCTTGTTGAGGAAGTGTTCGTAGATGATGCGGCTTATCCACACTGCCGTGAAGAAGCTGGCCACGATACCTATGCCGAGTGTGAGTGCAAATCCGCGGATAGGACCTGTACCTACGTTGTAGAGGATGAGGGCTGTGATGATACTCGTCAGGTTGGAGTCGAAGATGGCAGAGAAAGCGTTGCCATATCCGGCAGCCACAGCCTGCTTGATGCCCTTTCCGGCGCGCAGCTCTTCCTTGGTGCGCTCGTAGATGAGCACGTTGGCATCGACAGCCATACCGAGTGTGAGCACCATACCGGCAATACCGCTCATGGTGAGTGCAGCCTGGAAGGATGTCAGCACACCGAGGGTGAAGAAGAAGTTGAGTATCAGAGCCAGGTTAGCCACCATGCCCGGTATGAGTCCGTAGTATGCGCACATGAACACCATGAGGAGGATGAAGGCTATGATGGCGCTCTCTACGCCAGCCTTGATGGATGCCGAACCGAGGCTCGGACCTACTGTTTCCTCGGAGATGATGTTTGTGGGTGCGGGCATCTTACCGCTCTTGAGCACGTTGGAGAGGTCGCGCGTGTCGTCCACGGTGAAGTTACCGCTAATCTGGGAGTTGCCGCCCGTGATTTCGGTCTGCACGGTGGGAGCGCTATACACGAAGCCGTCGAGCACGATAGCCACGCAGCGCTTCAGGTTTTTCTTTGTCAGGTTAGCCCAGTCGCGCGCACCGTCGCTCGTCATGGTCATGGAGACGATTGGGTTGTGGTACTGGTCAAAGTCGTCCTTGGCACTTTCGATGACAGCACCCTGCATGGCTGGCTGCTGACCCTGTCCGCGCAGTGCGAAGAGCTGGAAGAGCGGACGTGCGTTGGGCTCGTTGCTCATCTTCTCTGCCTTCACGCCCCATGCCAGCACGAGGTCTTTGGGCAGCTTGGCGCGTGCTGCCTCGCTCTGGATGATGCTGTTGATGGCAGCGGTGTCCTTGGCTTCGGCATAGCCCACGATGCAGTTCTGCGGTGCCGGTGAGGGCATGAGCAGCTCATTGAACTTCTTGCCGCTGGCGCTCTTCACTTCCTGAGCCTTTGTGCTGTCGGCAACCGTAGAGTCGGCCTGTGCCGTGGCACCTGTGCTGAGGGCTGCTATGGCACCCTGTATCTCGCCCAGGTTGTAGGTCTCCCAGAATTCCAGGTTGGCGCTACCCTGCAGCAGCTTGCGCACGCGCTCGGGCTCCTTGATGCCAGGCATTTCCACCATAATCTGACCTATCTGTCCGCGTCCCTGGAGAATCTGGATGTTGGGCTGAGCCACACCAAACTGGTCCACACGGTTGCGCACTACCTGATAGGCATTGGACACGGCAGCCTCGACCTCGGTCTCAAGTGCTCTCTGCACCTGCTCGTCGGTGGAGTTGAAGGTTACGTTACTGCCTTTGAGCCCTGTGGCAAAGATGGCGCCGAGCTTGTTCTGTCCGTTTTTTTCCTGATAGCGAGCCACGAAGCGCTCCACGAAGTCGCCCTGACCTTTCTTGTAGTCCTCGCGGGCTGCCTTTGAGGCTTCTGCGAAAGCAGCGTCGTTGGCATTGTCGCCGGCAAGGTTCTTCACAACGTCGGGCACGCTGACTTCGAGGATGACGTCCATGCCACCCTTCAGGTCCAGACCCAAACCAATCTGCAGAGCCTCGCACTCCTTGAGCGTCTTGCCCATGTAAACACGCTGGTGAGCCATGGAGTCAAGATATGCCTTTCCCTGCTCCTCTCCCATGGCGAGAGCCTTCTTCTCATAGTGGCTCGTCACGAAGGAGAAGGAAAAATAGAAAAGGCAGATGAGCGTGAGCAACACTGCAATTACTTTTACAAATCCTTTGTTTTGCATTGTTTTTTTAGTTTATTTTTTGTTTTGATTTTTGTTTTGTTCTGTCTTTCTCTTGCCTCGCTCGCGGGGCAAAAAAGCGTATCAGCGTGCAAATATAGTGCTTTTTTTAAGAAGAAAAACCCACAAGCCACTAAAAATATATTGTACGCATGCCGACGCGGCGCCTGTGCGCGCGAGGGCAGACGCTCCGAGGGTAGCCGCCGCTGTAAAGATTTTTCGCAGAAAATGGGCTCAAAAACGGGCATTTTTTTCATCTCTGAAAATAAAGTTCCGAAAACTGCCCGTTTTTTGCATTTTCGGCAATCGGCTCATTTTCAGCGCATAAGCCTCACGGCCTCCGACGGGGGAGGCACTTGCCGGAAAATCCGAGCCATCTTTTCGCTGTTTTCAGGCGTGAAAGCATGAAAATAGAATAAGGAAATTCCGGAATCCGACAAAGAAATTCCGAAATTACTTTGAGTAATCCGAAAATCCGATAAAGAAATTTTCGGCGAGTCGAAATCTGCGCTGAAATTCCTCTGACGTGCACCCGTTTTTTTCGGAAAATCCATGCAGAGTTTTGTAAACTTTCTTCGCACCAATCCGCGGCTGCTTCGTTCCGCCCTCCCGGCGCGCCTGCTGGCACCCCCTGAGGCCGTGCCGCTACGGCTCATGGCGAGCCACAATGACGAAAATTCGGGGCATTACTATTATGTACGCGCGGAAATTAGTAATTTCGCGGGCAGAGTAATGGTGCGCGTGCAGGGCGCTGCTGCCGCGCCGCACCGAAATTTGCTGAAAACCTAAAAAGACACGTATCATGGCACTCATCGAATGTAGCGGCTGCGGCAACACTGTCTCGGACAAGGCTACAGCCTGTCCGCACTGCGGCATGCCCATGGCTCCGGCTCCCGGCAGCAGCCAGCCCGGGAACGAAGGCTCAAACAAGAACAAGTGGATTATTGCGCTCGCAGCCATGCTGGTGGTCATGGCGGTGGCAGGAGGCTTCCTGGGCTACAACTACTACCAGCAAAAGCAGGAGGCTGAGAAGGCTAAGCGCGAGAAGTTTGTCAGCGACTCGATAGCCCAAGCCATGAACGACTCCCTGATGCAAGCCGCCCTCATGGAGAAGCAGCGCGAGGACTCCATCCGCATCACCCGCGAGCTGATAGTGTCTGCCTATACCGTGAAGCTCAACGAGCTCGACAGGATGGTTGACCGTAAGTACGAAACCGACTTCGCCCTGAAGGAGTATTTCCTCTTCGACATAACGCAAGACGGCGTTCCGGAGCTGTGGGTGAAGTATGGCAGCTGCGAGGCCGACTACGAACTCCACGTCTTCACCTATGCCGACGGCAAGACAAGGGAACTCTACTCCGACGCTGCCGGACACACCGGCTACGCCCAGGGAACGGACTACATACTTGCCGTCCTGGGCCACATGGGCTACTTTCAGCTGAAGAAAATCAGCTACGACGGGAAGAACGTCCGCGCCAATGTGATACTGGACAAGACGTTTGGCCCCGACGAGGACTACCCCGACGTG
>JAFYFI010000064.1 GCA_017543785.1 Alloprevotella sp. | reverse complement strand
GATTTTCTTCAAAATAGAGCGCAGATTTGAGGAATTTCTGCGAAGATTTTGACTCTCGGAAAATCCGATAAGGAAATTTTCGGATTACTCAAAGTAATTCCGGAATCCAACAAAGAAATTCTGAAATTCCTCAAAGAAATTTTCACGTTTCTGAGGCGAAAAATCGGGGAAAAGTGGCTCGGATTTTCAAAAATCAAACGAAAATCCGAGCCTAAATTTTGTATTCATCTGAAACTCAGACTTTTCCGCAAATTGCGAAAAACGGGCATTTTTCGGACCAAAATTTTCGGAGATGATTTTGTAGGCCTTCCTGAGGCACTTAAAACAGGGGGTCGCAGATAAAGGATTTTGACAAACACGGGTCTGCCCCATGCTTTTTGCACTTATGGCAATTTTCCACTACAGGCAGTGAAGCCGAATCTTGCCCGCGGACACAGGAGAAGGATAAGCACATAGCACGTCGCTCCACTGAAACGCAAGGCTGCTGAGAAAGAAAAAATTAACACGTAAGGACTTGCATTATTGGAAATTTTCATATATTTGCATCGTCATGCCTCTGCGCCGGCACAAAAAACCACGATATCAGAAAGGCGTCAAAAGTCTTGTTCATGGAGCTAATTCCATAGAACATACATTTTTAAATAACCCCTAGACTATGAGACAAAAAAGACTTTCTGCAATAGCGCTTATCGTTGTGGCACTGCTTATGCCCACCACCCTGAGCGCGCAGTTCCTGCAGAACCTTGGAAGGAAAGCTAAGGAGAAGATTGAGAGCAAGGTTAACAAGAACAAGAAGACTTCTGCCATAGAGGCAAACGCCCCTACAAACGGGTCTGCGCAGAACGGAGCGGCTCAGTCGAACGACGGCGGTCCCGAAGTCAACGGCATATTGCTCTTCCCCTATCAGCCAGTGGCCAAATATGCCCCCCACGGGCTGTATCTCAACGGAACGCAAGACGTGGAGAACTTCATCTACTACATCTATGCCCAAATATCCAAGATGCTGTCGGGCACTGAGGGCATGCCCGGAGGAGCTATAGTGAAAGCCGTCAGCACCATACCCGGCGAGGAGAAAACCCTGGCATACGGCGAGCCCGTGGTCAATGCCTTCTTCTACGACTTCTTCCAGAAACCCAACGACTACAAGGCATTCCGCCAAATGATAAAAGGCTACATCGTGGCAAATGCCTACTACGTGGGACTCCTGAAGCAGAAAATGGTTGAAGGCTCCGACACACAGGCTTACGACAAGGACGACAAGGTGCAAAACCTATGGGAAAGCGAGAATGACCGCCGCTTGCGTGGACATATGCTCATGATGAAGGCTGAGCAGCTGGCTCAACAGTCGGACTACAACAACATTTTCGACTCCACCTACTCCATGTACGTCGATGCCACCAAAGCCTACGAAGCCGGCAAGACCGAAGCCGCGATGAATCTCTATCGTGAGCTGCAGTTCAGCTGGAACCGCTTCCTGACACAGCATCCACAATGGAAGAACGACAATCGAGCAAGTCAGTTCAGCCAGATGTTCCAGCAGGCAATGCAGCGCAGAATCGAAATAAGAGACGTCATCATCGACGAGCTCAAAGAGCCTCAGCCCATGCCCAAGACCTACTCAGCCATCAGTGGCGTAGAGGCAAAGGTGCGCCAATGCATCGCACGCGAAGACCCCACACACAAGAACGCCCCCGTCGTGTTCCTCTCCCAGGGCTGGAGGCCCCTCTACAAATCGGGCTCTAAAGTCATAGACCAGCGCGCCGTTGACGTGGGTTGGACCTACACCGACGCAAAGGGACAGAAGTGGCTCGCCTACACCACCATGATGCAAAAGGCTGTATATAAGGGACTCACCGTTACATACATCGACTCCTACATGTTCAGCGGAGGCTACAAGACGATGAAACTGAAATAAGCTATCTTAAGCACATAATCTTTTTATTAACTCATCTTTTTATTAACTCAAAAAACAAAAAAGCATGAAAAAAATTCTTTTAACCCTATCAGCACTATTGCTACTGGCAGCCTGCGGAGAAAAGGGCGGCGAAACAAAGTATCAGACCTACGGAGGCGTAACAAGCACCTCGGGCGACTATTGCTTCATGTTCGACTATGAAGACCTCGACAGCATCCCCCTCGACGTTATAGCCAACGGCGACTCTGCCGACATCGCAATGACACTGAAGCTCTTCCGCTCGCAAAAAGACATCTCTGAAGTGCGCGAAGGAGCAGAACTCAAGCCCTTCTACGCCGTCATCAGCGGACGCGACAATCTGGACAGCCTGGAGATTCGCCTCGACGCAGAAGCAGCTACAGTAGAACAAGTTCGCGGCATACTCAACAAGCCCGGCGACAGCATCAGCATCACCTTCAAGGGTAAGGCTCCAAAGGCTTACGTTGACAGCCTCAACAACAAGAAAGTATGGACAAGCCTGTTGTTCTAAAACAAGTTTGACTCATATCCCCTCAGTCCCCTGAATTTCCACGTTCAGGGGACTTTTTTCGCCCCTGCTGCAGAGCGCCGACATATTTTCGTCCCTCTCGCACAAAATTCGGAATAAATAAGTTATTTTTGCGGTATGGAACGCATAAGGCTATCGAAACGTGAAAAAGCGGTGCTACGCATACTCAGCAAGCAAGGCTATGAGGCACTGAGCGAGTTTGACGCTTCGGCTGTTCGGTCGCTCTCGGAACTCGGCTTCGTTATGGCTGCATTTACAGCATGTATCAAAATTAGTTTAATAGGAGGATAGGGTATGACAGTTCAAGAAGCACAAAAAATAGCTGATAACTATTGTTCTAAGAGAAGCAAATTTCGCAAGGCTATTTATGGCGGTATCTTTGATAATGGGTATTTGTTTAGTTTAGATTTTCAAGGTAGCGGACATCACGGGGTGCCTCTTTTTATTATCGTAAGGATTAGCGGAGTTGTCGAAGAATTAGAGGCACATTCTACTTTCTTTTATAAGGCTTGGCATTATTCAAATGATTATTTAGAGTCGTTAAAGAGGACTTAATACCTTTATTGCGTCATCGCTTAAAACAAGCTTATCAACCCGTAGCAGGAGCCGGCGCCAATTTTTGTTTTTATTAACTTTGCCTAAAAAGGCAATATCCCCAAAAACATAGCGCTATTATCATATTTTATTGTATCTTTGCGCACGGAAAGTATATATGCCTTCCCTTTTCTTGAGAAAAACATCGGTTTCCATAAACAACTGACAAACAAAAAATCTAAATATATGCCAAACAACATTAAGCCGAGCGAAGTTTCCGAAGTGCTGCTGCAGCAGCTGCGAGAGGTCGGCAACAACGTACAATTTGAAGAAGTAGGCGTTGTCCTGACAATAGGCGACGGCGTAGCACGTATCCATGGTCTGACAAACGTCACTGAGAACGAGCTAATACAGTTTGAAAACGGTGTCATGGCCGTTGCGATGAACCTTGAAGAGGACAACGTGGGCGCCGTGCTCATGGGACCGAGCGAAGGCATCAAGGAAGGTCAGAGCGTACGCCGCACCGGACGCGTAGCCTCCATCGAGGTGAGCGAGCAAATGCTGGGCCGCGTCATCAACCCCCTAGGTCAGCCTCTTGACGGCGGAGCAGAGATAGGCGGAGAGAAATTCCTCATGCCCCTCGACCGCAAGGCTCCTGGCGTCATCTATCGTCAGCCAGTTGACCAGCCCTTGCAGACAGGATTGAAGGCTGTTGACTCCATGATACCCATTGGCCGCGGACAGCGCGAGCTCATCATTGGCGACCGCCAGACGGGTAAGACAGCCATAGCTATCGACACCATCATCAACCAGAAAGAAAACTACGAACAGGGCGACCCCGTTTATTGCATCTACGTAGCCATCGGCCAGAAAGCTTCTACCGTGGCTGCCACGATGGAGACACTGAAGAAATTCGGTGCCATGCCCTACACCATCATAGTAAGCGCCACAGCCTCCGAGCCTGCCGCACTGCAATACTTTGCACCCTTTGCCGGAGCAGCTATCGGCGAGTTCTTCCGCGACCGTGGCAAGCACGCCCTCGTGGTTTACGACGACCTCTCGAAGCAGGCTGTTGCCTATCGTGAGGTGTCGCTCATCCTGCGCCGCCCCTCAGGTCGTGAGGCATATCCTGGCGACGTCTTCTACCTACACAGCCGTCTGCTGGAGCGCGCCGCAAAAATCAACGAGCAGCAGGAAGTGGCAGAGAAGATGAACGACCTGCCAGCCAGCATGAAAGGACACGTCAAGGGTGGCGGCTCACTGACGGCCCTGCCTATCATCGAGACACAGGCAGGCGACGTCAGCGCATACATCCCCACTAACGTCATCTCTATCACCGACGGACAGATATACCTCGACACCAACCTCTTCAACCGCGGTCAGCGCCCAGCCATCGACGTGGGTATCAGCGTGAGCCGTGTGGGTGGTGCCGCACAAATCAAACCAATGAAAAAGGTAGCTGGTACGCTGAAGATAGACCAGGCTCAGTATCGCGAGCTCGAAGCTTTTGCTAAGTTCTCAAGCGATATGGATGCCGTGACAGCCATGACCATCGACCGCGGCCGTAAGAACAACCAACTGCTCATCCAGAAGCAGTACAGCCCCATGAGTGCTGCCGAACAGGTTGCCATACTCTACTGCGGCACACGCGGATTGCTCCGCGATGTTCCTGTGGAAAAAGTCAGCGAGTTCCAGACCAACTTCCTGCAAATAATCCGCTCTAACTACAAGGAAAGCGTTCTCGACCAGATACGCTCCGGCAAACTCACCGACGAGGTGACCGCCGCTATCGAGAAAGTTGCCGCCGACGTTGCAGGACAGTATAAATAATTGACCAAATGCCAAGCTTAAAAGAAGTCAAAAACAGGATAAACTCCGTCAACTCGACGCGCAAGATTACGAGTGCCATGAAAATGGTGGCTTCGGCAAAACTCCACTCCGCGCAGAAATCCATAGAGAGCATGCGCCCCTACGAGTCGCGCCTGAACCGCATCATGGCAACGTTTATTGGCACCATCGACGGAGAGGTTTCCTCACCCTATGCTGTGGAACGCAACGTGGAACGCGTGGCTCTGGTAGTACTCACGTCAAACAGCAGCCTCTGCGGCGCCTTCAACAGTAATGTCGTCAAGGAGCTCAAAAGCACCATTGCCCACTACGAGCAACAAGGCATAGAGGTGGTCAATATATTCCCCATAGGCAAGAAAGGCTCAGAAGCCGTGCACAAATTCAGAGGGGAGGCAGCGGACTACTCCGACATGCTCGACAAGCCTGCCTACGCTCCAGCTGCCGAACTGGCACAACAGCTCATGGACATGTTTGCACACAAGGAGATAGACAAGGTTGACCTGATATACTACCACTTCAAGTCTGCTGGCTCACAAATCCTCACCAAAGAGCAGTTCTTGCCAGTAAACCTCGACAGCACAGTTTCGCCTGAACAGGAAAAAGAAAACGAGAGTAGCTTCCTGAACGACTATATCGTTGAGCCTTCGAAAGAGGAACTCATACAAAAACTCATCCCCAAGGCTCTGTATCTGAAACTCTACACAGCGCTGCTCGACAGCCTGGCAAGCGAACACGCCGCACGCGTCATAGCTATGCAGATAGCCACCGACAATGCCGACGACCTACTGCACGACCTTACACTGCAGTACAACAAGACTCGCCAGCAAGCCATCACAGCCGAACTACTCGACATCGTGGGCGGTTCGATGCAATAGAAGACCTCTGCATCTAAACGGACTAAAGCGACGTTTCAAGCTACATACCGGTTAGCGCCATAAACCGTAAAGGGCACAATAAATAAAAAAAAGGACCAAGATAATAGAAATTAAAGCTGTGAAATTCTGCCGCGACGGCTTCTATTCTCAGCCTTTTGCCTTCGGTGGCGAAGAGGGGACAGAGAAGTTTGACAAGAACGTTCGCTATCGCGGTAGTCTGCATAACTATCTTATCGACACTGGCGATGAAGTCATTTTGGTAGACACCGGGCTTCCTGCCGGCACGCCAGAAGAAACGCCCGATGAGCATTCAGTAGCTTTCACTGACCATGACATCTGCAGCTATATGGAGGCTGCTACCCTGTCTGCAGGGTAATAAATAAAAAACCGAGGATGCACCACACATCCTCGTTTTTCTTTATCCTTGTATATTT
>JAFYFI010000063.1 GCA_017543785.1 Alloprevotella sp. | reverse complement strand
CGAAAATCCAATAAGGAAATTTTCGGATTACTCAAAGTAATTTCAAAATTCCTCAAAGAAATTCTGAAATTCCTCAAAGAAATTTTCACGTTTTTGAGTCCAAAAATCGGGGAAAAGTGGCTCGGATTTTCAAAAATCAAACGAAAATCCGAGCCCAAATTTTGTATCCATTTGAAAATCAAACGTTTCCGCAAAATGCAAAAAACGGGCATTTTTCGGACCAAACTTTTCGGAGATGATTTTTATGCCCGTTTTTCGAGCTCAAAAACAGGGGGTCGCGGATAAAGGTTTTTGACAACGCGCTTAGCGAAATTCCGGTTTGCGAGATTTATGGCTGCGCTTCAGCATAGCTCAAGCCAGGTTGGCTCTGCATTCGGCTTGCACATAATTCTTGATGTTGACAGTATCGCCTTTTATGTGTCATTTGGAGCTGGTTTATAAAAATTGAGGCATTTACCCAGGCTGGGCAAGTGCCTCAATTTAGTATGTTTCGTATAAATAAAATCTCAGCGTGTCTGTAGTATTTTTCTGCCGTCATTTATCAGTATGTTGTTGCGTACGGCGTGATGGGTGGCTTTGCGCCCATTGATGTCGTATGTGTGGCTTTTGCGGCTTGTTGCGTTGCTGAGATTCTCTATGCCTGTGGGTACTACAGGGTTGAGGTGGAGCAGTGAGGTGCCTGTTCGGCTACTACCTACGAGCACGCAAGCCTGCGCCCACGCTATGTCGGGCTGCATGAAAATGTCTTTCCCTGCCTCCTGCAGGTAGTATCGGTCTTCGAAGTTGTAGAGATAGAAGTCTGTCCCCGTAGTGCTGAAGGTGAAAGCAGGATAGGCTGTCGTTGACGGGGTGGAGCAAAGAAAGGCCGCCTTACCTTTTGCAGCCAGCGAAACGTTCTGCACTCGTACGGCTCCTGCCAGGGTTGGCGAGGCAGAGAAGCGCCACTGATAGTCCAGTCCGCTGGTTTCGCTGATGGTGGAGGGCAGTGATGCTCTCTTCAGGCGGTAGGCGTTGTAGTCGCTATTGGGCTCCGTGAGGCACAGTCCCTCGGTGTCGGCTGGTCCGTACCATTTCTCTACGTTGGTCAGTGTGTAGCTCGTGCCGAGGTCTGGGACACACTGCACCCAGACCTCGGGCTTAAAATCCGAGAAATACTTTTCGTAGAGTTCCTTCACCACCTCCAGGGCGTCGCCTTCGGGCTGTGACGAGAAACTGCCATAGGCATAGGGCGCCTCCTCTGGAAGATAGTTTACGTTTTGTCTTGACGTGCCGCATACAAAGTGCCATTCGTAGTTCTGGAACCAGCTTTGTGCGGTGTAGTTTTTCTGGAAGAAAGCTTTCCAACGGGGGTAGTAGTAGCTGGAGAGGAGCCCCTGCCACTCGCGATTGGCGTAGTCGTGGAGTCCGCCCGTTTCGCATTGTGCGCGGTCGCCCCATGTGGTGAGCAGCATGCGGGCATTCTTTTCGTAGAGAGTCTTCTCGGCTTCTGTGGTGCCCAGGCTGCGTGCAGCTTCGGTCCAGGTGCCAAGGCGGTATTCAGTGAGAGTTCCAAGGAGCCGGTCCTGGTCGAGAATCATGCCCAGGAAGTTCTGGGCGAGGTCGGTGCGTGCAGTTCCTGTAGCGGCATTTATCTCGTCAAGAGTCTGCTTGCCCAGGTCGGCTAGTGCTTGTCGCATAAGGCTGACAAGATCGTGGCGGAAGTTCTGGTTGTCCTGCATCTGGTCTGCCACGGAGAGCATGTGGTGTAGGGCAGTTCGGAGTTCGGAGAAATCCCAGTACCATGTGGAGTTTGCCCAGCTGCTGACGGTGCCCGGTTTGAGGGCAGGTCGCATGAGGAACACGCTCTCTGTGGTTCCCTGCTGACGGTTGTTAGTGCAGTTGTAGATGCCAGCTCCCAGAATGCGCCATGCAGAGAGCAGCGCGTTGTATGTAGGGCTACCTTTTTCTGCTCCGTAGCGCATGAATACGTAGTCCTGCAACCAGCTGTCGCGCGTGAGGTTTTCGTTGGTCCAAGGCAGTGCGTACAGTAAATCGTAGAGCATGGGATTGTTTTCGATGCCCTCGGGCAGTGCTCCTATGCCTACGAGCTTGTTTGTCTTGGCATTGTTGCGTGCAGCGTAGAAACAATCGATGAGACGGTCCATCCTGCCGAAGAGTCCCACGTTGCCACCAAAGTTTGACACCTGACCCCAAACCCAGTCATGCTGTTGTCCCGAGGCAGTGGTGTGGTTGCCGCTGCACGAAGTATCACCTTGGTTGTCGCCGTGCAGGTCGAGGATGATGAGTCGTCCGCGTGGCACGGTGTGGGTGAGTATTGTTGTGGGATTGTCTTGCCAGTGCTGGCATACCCATTGAGCCTCGCTGTCGTAGGTCTGCAGTGCGTTCCACATGGAGGCTACGCTGGCTTTGGCATTGGTGACTCCGCTGGGCACGCCTCCTTCGTGGAAGGGGTCGATGGCATAAAGATGCGTCTTGCAGACATCACCGTACAAACGCTCAAAGGCTGCGTAGTATTCGGCTGCAAACTCTTCGAGCCGTGCAGTATTGTTTACGAAAGCTGGGCGCGTGAAGGAGCACCATACTCCGCCGTCCACAATATCGGAAGCTTTCCACTCTTGCACTTTCTCGGCTGCAGCGCGTGAAAGGAAGTTCTTGGGTATCATCCCTACATATCCGGGCACCACTGGCGACATGCCGTATTCCGACATCCTGCCAAATATCTGGCGAGCCAAGGCTGTGCGCTGTTCGTACCAAGAAGCGGGCTGAGGTCCGCCCCAAGCCGTGAGGTTGTTCATGAAGAACCATCCGTAGTAGGCAGAGCCGCACACAAACTCGTTGACACCATCGAGCCCGTTGTAGCCGTAGCCCGTTTGCAGCACGTCGCGCCACACGCTCTCCATGCCTACTATGGCAAGGGGCATGTTCACTCCGTGGAGCGCCATCCAGTCGATTTCCTGCTGCCAGCGTTCCCAGTCCCAGAACGACATGGAATAGCTGTGGGTGCAGAAGTTGAGGTAGTAGCGCCAAGGCACGCTGGCAGTGTGTTGCTCGCGTGGGCACGTGGGCAAGGTCTCTGGCAGACGCCCTTTGGGAGAGTTCCATGAGATGTTCACACCGGCATAGTGCTGCAGATACCAGTTGATGCCAGCTGCTATTGCAACATAGTCGGTACCTTCCACCTTTACGGTGTTGCCATCGCAAGAGAAGGCAAACTGCTGTGTGCCATCGGTGGATGTCGTAAGGCTATATTCGAACTTGTCCGCATCGCCTGCTTCGGGGAGGATGCGCTTGAGCAGTCCTTCTATGGGACTGGCTTGTGCTAGCCCGAAAAAGAATGTCATAAATAAGGTTAGAATGGTATTTTTCATGTGGTTTTTATATTTTTGGGTCTTTAGGTTCGTGGGGTCATTGGTTTTTGAGCGAAAAACAAAAACCTAAAGCTCCACGAACCTAAAGACCCAATATATAGGTGTCCATTAAGCGCGTTCTATCCACGCCAGCACATCGCCTTTCTGGACGTGTACTCCCTGGCGGGCAGCTATCTCTACGAGTTTGCCACCAAGCAAGGCTGGCAATTCTTTTATCTGTCCGTAGCGGTTTTCGAGGTAGCAGAAGCGCTCGCCCTCTTTGTATTGCTGTCCGATGAAAGGCTCTATGGCTGTCTCGCCTTCAGCGTCGCCGCCTATCTCCCAGAGAATGATACCAGCCTCGGGAGCCGTGACGGGGTCGGCCTTGGCATGTTTTAGAGCGAGAGCCTCCTCTGGCTTCACACCACTGGAGAGGGCTTTGTCCTTCGCTGCTTGCAGGTCGGCAAGGAATTGCTTCTTGGCTTGTCCGCTCTTGTAGGCACGATACTGAACCTCGTGCATGGCAAACTCATAGAGCTCTTCGTCGTCGGGTCCGAGATCCCAGCCGTTTTCTTCCATTTCTTTACGGAACTTATCCAGACAGTCGGGGTAGAGCGTGCGCGGGTCGCCTTCGAAGAATTCGCGTCCCTGTTCTTTTGCAAGTTCTTTGATTTCCGGAGCCAGTTCGCCAGGCAGCTTACCGCTCTTGCCAAGTATCATGCCCCACATATTCTCGTCCATCATCGTGAAGCGAGGCTTGCCCATAGACTCGGTGAGGAGGTTCATCAAGGCTATATTCTTCACATACTGGCTGAAAGGAGTGACGAGGGGAGGATAGCCCACGCGCGGCCAGACATAGCCCACTTCGTCGAAGAGCTTGATGAGAAGCTCGTCTTCAGAGAGTGGGGCTTCGCCTTTCTTTTGCCTATTGTTGTTGATGGCTCCCATGGCGCCTTTGAGGTCTGCCATCATGGAGCCCATCATGCCACCGGGCAATCCGCAGCCTAGAAGTAGCGAGGACATGAGGTGGTTCTGCTTGTTCATGAAGTAGCCCAGGAAGTCGTCGATGAACTCCTGCGTCAGCTTGCGCGCTTCCATGTATGCCTGCATGTTGATTTCGGGAACGTCGAAGCCATAGTTCTTGAGCATGGATTGCACACTGAGGACGTCGGCGTGCCCCTTGCCCCAGGATAGAGGCTCTATGGCAGTGTCGATGACGTCGGCACCGTTCTGGCATACTTCGAGGATGCTTGCCATGTTGAGTCCGGGACCGCTGTGGCTGTGGTACTGAATGATGACTTCAGGATGTTTGTCCTTTATCATCCGAGTGAGTTTGCCGAGGAGAGCAGGCTGACCGATACCAGCCATGTCTTTCAGGCATATTTCGGGAGCACCGGCAGCGATGAGCTGGTCGGCAATATGGCTATAGTACTCAGCCGTGTGTACGGGAGAGTTGGTGATGCAGAGCGTTGCCTGTGGCGTCATGCCAGCCTCGAGTGCCCACTTGATGCTGGGGATGATGTTGCGCACGTCGTTGAGTCCGCAGAAGATGCGGGGGATGTCCACGCCTTGTGCATGCTTCACCTTGTATTGCAGTCGTCTCAAATCGTCGGAGCAGGGGAACATGCGCAGCGCGTTGAGTCCGCGGTCGAGCATATGAGTCTTGATGCCCGCTTCGTTGAAGGGCTTTGTGAAAGCGCGCACTGCGTCGTTAGGGTTCTCACCGTACATGAGATTGACCTGCTCAAAGGCTCCGCCGTTGGTTTCTACGCGCGCGAAGCAACCCATCTTGATGATGACGGGGGCTATGCGCTCCAACTGGTCCTTGCGCGGCTGAAACTTTCCATAACTCTGGAACATGTCTCTGTAAACGAGACTGAATTGTATTTTGCGTTTTGTCATGTTTTTTTTGTTTTGATTGTCTATCTGTTTGGGCTTTTAGGTATTATGTCCGTAGGTTGTCTTCGCATTCAGAAACATAAGAACCTACCAACCCGCAATTATTTTTCCATTTCTTCAAAATCTATATATTCGCCTTCATCTTGTCGGAATATCTTGCCAGGATGGCCTTGTCTGCCTGCAGTGCTGTTCATGTTGTCGGCGTCGTCTCTGCGAGAGTTCTGTCGGCTTGTAGTATTGCCAAACAGAAACCTCTTCAACCAAATTAAAGGCCAAAAAATGATTAGCAGAAATGCTAGCAAGCAACCTATGAGTGAACTCATTTTTCCTCTTGTGTTTTTTTATAGTATATGTAGCTTATGAGCTACAGGTATTCTTTCCTCCCCACGTTGTGGAAGAAGAATAGCCTAAAGCCCTGTCTTAGTCTTTGCTGCTACTAAGGATGCAAGTATGTAAAGTGGTATAATGATGCTGAATGCCGTCCAGCGGAAAAGTATAAGTAGAATGGCACTGATGAGTATGAAACAATATCTGAGTTGGTTGCCTTGCCATGCAAATGTCTTGAATTTTAGCGCGAACATAGGTATTTCGCTTATGAGCAGCCAGCTGGTAAGAAGAAGCAGTGCGATGCAAATCCACGGCATGTAGGGAATTTGCTTGTCGGCTACAGCCAGGATTAGTGATGTCCAGAACAAAGCGTTGGCAGGAGTAGGCAGACCAATAAATCCCATGGTCTGACGCTCATCGAGATTGAACTTTGCCAGTCTGAGGGCAGAGAATGCTGCCATGACAAAGGCTACGAATGGAATAAGTTTCTCCAAGCCATCACCTGTAATGGTGTTGCCGAGGACTGTGAAGACCATTGCCGAGGGTGCGAAGCCGAATGTTATGACGTCTGCCAGTGAGTCGAGCTCCTTTCCTACGGGGGAATCTACTTTCAGCAAGCGTGCCGTCATGCCGTCGAAGAAATCGAAAACAGCTCCGATAACGATGAAAGTAGTGGCTGCAATGAAGTTGCCCTGAAAGGCAAAATATGTGGCTATGCAACCACAGATAAGATTACAGCAGGTGACTGCGTTGGGAATATGTTTTTTCATCTTTTTGCTTATACCTTTATTGAATCATCTTCTTTTTCTTGTGCTATCTCATTTCCTGCAAGGCTGCTGCAGTTTCCTCTTCTGCGCTCACTTTGCTGCGGCTTGCAATTCAGCCACAATGGTATGGTTTCCTACAGTGGCTTGACCTACGGCAACTTTAATGTCGGCGGACAGTGGGAGGAATACGTCAACACGTGAGCCAAACTTGATGAAGCCGAGGTGCTGGTCGATGTAGCATTCTTCATCGGGCTTTGCGTAGGTGACAATGCGTCGTGCCACGGCACCAGCTATCTGCCTCACGAGAATTTCTTCTCCCGAGGGTGTCTCGATGACTACTGTTGAACGCTCGTTCTCAATAGAAGCTTTGGGAAGCCATGCCTTGTGGAAGTTTCCGTTCTGATGCTCTACAATTTTGACGAAACCGTCGCAAGGAAACCAGTTAGCATGAACATTGGTGACAGACATGAAGATGCTTACCATCTTGCGCTTGTCGTGAAAATACTCCAATTCTTCCACTTCCTCGGCAACTACAACTTTACCGTCGGCAGGGGCTACTATGATGTTTTCAGTGTTGCCACCAAAAAGGCGAATGGGGCATCGGAAAAAGTTTACTGCCACCAGATACAGAATAACGGCAATGCCCAGAAAAACGTAGAGAGGCACAAGACTATAGTTTCTCAACAGATAATAGAGAATCAGACTGATGGCAGCTATTCCGAAGAAACCATAAACAAGAGTGTTTGTTCCTTCATGGTGCAAGCGTATTTTCTTTATGTTGGAAAGTCGTCGCATGTCTTTAGCTTCTTATGATAATTAGTTTTTGTTGTTTGTGTTTTGTATGTGTAGATGCTAGTTTTCTCAGTAAGCAGCTGTAAACTGATCGAGGAAGCGGGCGTCGTTCTCAGAGAAAAGGCGCAGGTCCTTGACGCGATATAGTAGGTTTGCTATACGCTCGATACCCATGCCAAAGGCATAGCCTTTATATTCGTCGGGATTGATGCCGTTGAGTTCCAGTACGCGCGGATGTACCATGCCGCAGCCCAATATCTCAAGCCATCCAGTGCCTTTGCAAAGAGAGCACCCTTCGCCATGGCAAATCTGGCAGCTTACGTCCATCTCTGCGCTGGGCTCCGTGAAGGGGAAATAGCTGGGACGCAGGCGTATCTGCGTTTGCGGACCGAACAACTCACGGGCAAAGGTGAGCATCACTTGTTTGAGATCGGTGAACGACACTTCTTTGTCGATGTATAGACCTTCAACCTGGTGGAAGAAGCAATGTGCACGTGCTGAGATGGCTTCGTTGCGATAGACCCTTCCTGGACAGATGACGCGAATGGGCGGCTGCTGCTCAGCCATGACGCGACTCTGAACAGAACTCGTATGCGAGCGGAGGAGCATGCTTTGAGCTCCTTCTACGTAGAACGTGTCCTGCATGTCGCGAGCGGGGTGGTCGGGAGCAAAGTTCATGGAGCCATATACATGCCAGTCGTCTTCAACCTCAGGGCCGTCAGCCAGAGTGAACCCCATGCGAGCAAAAATGTCGATGATGCGATTGCGAACGATGGTGAGCGGGTGGCGTGTGCCAAGAGGAGCAGGGTAGGGGGTGCGGGTGAGGTCAAGGTCTGTGTCGGTGTTCTCCTTGACGGACAATGCTTCGCGCAGCGCATTGATATGTGCTGTGGCAGCTTCCTTCAGTTCGTTAAGCTTCATACCCAGCTCACGCTTGTGTTCGGCAGGAACAGAGCGGAAGTCTTGCATCAGAGCGCTGATGCGTCCCTTCTTGCTCAGGTATTCTATACGTAGTCTTTCAAGCTCCTCAGCGTTGTCGGCTTTGAGCTGGTTGACTTCAGAAATCAGAGATTGTATCTTTTCTAGCATATATTGTAATGTTTAGTTGTTTTTAGGTATTGGTGACCTAAATTCTTGTTTTTTCTTATTTTGCGCGACAAAGTTAATTCTAAATTTAAAGAAAATGACCCTAAATAACCTTTATTTACAAAACTTAAACTTATTTTTGCAGAAAAATTGTTGTCAGCGATGCGCAGACTACTTCCTTTTATGCTACTTGCACTCGCATTTCTTGGGTGCAAACGCAATGATATGCAGACCATGCAGACCGCGACTTCTACGGATAGCATTACCGACTCCGTAGCAGCCGACAGCGATAGTGTTTCTCAGCCGGAGCCTCCAGCTGCTGCCGATGGTGTGTTTGATGATTTTATGTTCAACTGGATGAACAACAAGCATTTCCAACTTGAAAGAACGGCTTTCCCTCTGCCTGTTGTGAGCAAACAGGGGACAAGCATACTCTCTGCCTCTGAATGGAAACATGAGCCACTCTTCTCCAAGCGCGAGGTTTATACGATGATTTTTGACAACGAGAAGTCGATGAAGAATATATCCGACACCGCCGTGAAGTGCGTAGTCGTGGAAATGATTAAGCTTCGAGAGAAATCATCAATAAGCTACATGTTTACAAAGCAACGCGGCGCATGGCGGCTGTCAGCTATCAAACATGAAGAACTCTCGGAGAATAAAAACAGCGATTTCCTGGATTTCTACCAAAAATTTGCTTCAAGCGAGAAATTCCAGAAACAACATGTGGCAAGGTCGTTTGAGTTGTCAGTCATAGACCCCGATAGCTACGAACACATCAAAGGCACTGCCGACGCTAACCAGTGGACACTCTACGCTCCAGTATTTCCCACAGACGTGATGACTAATGTCAACTATGGTCAAGAATATGGCGACACAGGCGAGAGAGTTCTTGTAGTCTCCAGCGTTGACGGTATGATGAGTAGCACAATAACTTTCAAAAAAAGAGGCTCACAATGGCTGGCGGTGAAGTTGGAAAACAATTAAATCGTTGAAAGAAGGGAAAAAGAAAAATGACTGACATACATCATTATAACCTTAAAGAGCATAATTCTTTCGGCATTAGTGCACAGTGCCGGCGCTTCATAGAATACTCTTCCATTGGGGAGTTGCAGGATATAATATCAGAAATAGCAAATCTCAACGAACCTAGAGTCCTGCATATAGGCGGTGGTAATAATTTGCTTTTTACAAAGGATTTTGATGGCATAGTGCTACACTCAGCCATACGCGGAATAGAACATCTCCAAACGGAGGGCGACGAAGTGCTCGTCAGGGCAGGCGCAGGTGAGGACTGGGACGAATTCGTGGGACATTGCGTAGAGCAAGGCTGGTATGGATTGGAGAACCTCTCCCTTATACCTGGCGAGGTGGGAGCCAGTGCAATTCAGAATATAGGAGCATACGGAGCAGAAGTATGCAATAATATAAAATATGTAGAGGCCATCGATGCTCAAACTGGGCAAAAACGCATTTTCGAGGCATCAGAATGTCGATATGGCTATAGGAGCAGTATCTTCAAACATGAGCTTCGTGGTAGATACTACGTTACAGCAGTAGTGTTCTCCCTCTCCCTGGCTTTCCGCCCAGACCTGGAATACAAAGCCCTGTCGAAGGCAATGGCAGAGAAAGGAATCACAGCGCAAGACATTACACCCCACAAATTGCGCCAACTCATCATCGATGTGCGTCGTTCCAAACTGCCCGATCCACATGAAGTGGGCAACGCAGGCTCATTCTTCATCAACCCTGTAGTGGAACGTAGTGTTTTCGAAAATCTCAGCGCACGATATCCCCAAATACCACATTTCCCCCAACCCGATGGCAGAGTCAAAGTACCAGCGGGATGGCTCATAGAACAGTGTGGCTGGAAAGGCAAAACATTAGGAAAGGCAGGAGTGTGGAAGTTGCAAGCACTCGTGCTTGTCAATACAGGTGGGGCCACTGGACAAGACATCGTTAAACTGTCTGAAGCCATACGTAGCGACGTAAAGAAGAACTTCGGCATAGACATATTCCCCGAAGTCAACTTCTTATGACTTTTTGACTTACCTGTTTAACAATCTTAATAAAAAACAAAACGTTGTTTCGTTTTGCTCTGCGCTCGGTTTGCACTGATTTGGCTTCGCCCAATATAGGCTGCACCTCGGCATTGTAAAACAAAACGTTGTTTCGCTCTGCACTGATTTGGCTTCGCCCAATATAGGCTGCACCTCGGCATTGTAAAACAAAACGTTGTTTCGTTTTGCACTGCGCTCGGTTTGCACTATATTTGCGCTGCAAAAAACAAATTCTCAAAATATCAAAAATAACTAATAAAAAACCTCATTATGGTAAGTTACAAAGAACTAGGGCTTGTGAACACCCGTGAGATGTTCAAGAAAGCCATCAATGGCGGATACGCAATTCCAGCCTTCAACTTCAACAACATGGAGCAGCTCCAGGCTATCATCAAGGCAAGCAGCGACCTCCGCAGTCCAGTTATTCTCCAAGTCAGCAAGGGTGCACGCAACTATGCAAACCAAACCCTCCTGCGCTATATGGCACAAGGTGCTGTGGAATACGCTAAGGAACTAGGCTGCAAACACCCTGAGATTTGCCTACACCTCGACCATGGTGATAGCTTTGAACTCTGCAAGAGTTGCGTTGATATGGGCTTTAGCAGCGTTATGATTGACGGCAGCAGCCTGCCCTACGAAGAAAATATCGCCCTGACGAAGAAAGTTGTAGAATATGCTCATCAGTACGACGTTACCGTTGAAGGTGAACTTGGCGTGCTTGCAGGCGTTGAAGACGAAGTGGCATCAGAAGAAAGTCACTACACACAGCCCGAAGAGGTCATCGACTTCGTAACACGCACAGGCGTTGACAGCCTTGCCATCTCCATTGGTACAAGCCACGGTGCATATAAGTTCACTCCCGAGCAGTGCACACGCGACCCCAAGACAGGTCTGCTCGTGCCTCCTCCCTTGGCTTTCGACATCCTCGATGCCATCATGGAGAAACTGCCAGGCTTCCCCATCGTGCTCCATGGCTCAAGTTCAGTTCCTCAGGAATATGTGAAGATTATCAACGAAAATGGTGGTAAACTGCCCGATGCAGTGGGCATACCCGAGGAGCAGCTCCGCCGCGCAGCAAAGAGCGCCGTTTGCAAGATCAACATTGACTCCGACAGCCGTCTGGCATTCACAGCAGCAGTTCGAAAAGTGTTTGCTGAGAAACCAGGTGAGTTCGACCCACGTAAATACTGCGGTCCTGCCCGCGACCTCATGATAGAGCTCTACAGCCATAAAATCAAGGAAGTCCTTGGCAGCGACTACAAACTCGCAAACTGCGACTAAACAAAACTTGGGAAACACAAGTTTTTGTTAAAACATAAAGAATGGGCAGAAGAGAAACTT
>JAFYFI010000062.1 GCA_017543785.1 Alloprevotella sp. | reverse complement strand
ACTCAAAGTAATTTCAGAATTCCTCAAAGAAATTCTGAAATTCCTCAAAGAAATTTTCACGTTTCCGAGGCGAAAAATCGCAAATATGTGGCTCGGATTTTCAAAAATCAAAGGAAAATCCGAGCCTGAATTTTATATCGTCTTGAAAGTCAGACCTTTCCGCAAATTGCAAAAAACGGGCATTTTTCGGACCAAAATTTTCGGAGATGATTTTTATGCCCGTTTTTTGAGCTCAAAAGCAGGGGGTCTGGGATAAAGGATTTTGACAAGAGCGGCAGTCGGACGATGGGCTGCTGCGCGGAGAGGCTTAATAACGGAAATAGAGACCACTGTCCTCCTGCCACTCCCCCATGATATATCTATGGTTGAGGTAAGGGTATTCTTCCAGGATGCCATCCCAGTATTTGCGGTTTATCTCAGTATATTTCCTTGGGTCTTTTTCCTTCTCCAGCTCTTGACTATAAAACAGATTGAGCCGCGAGAGAAAATGGCGCCTGTCGCTCTTTGACCTGTAGGGATAGTGAGGGGGAAGAACATGGTCAATAAGGTAATCTACCGTTTTCATCCTTTTGCGGTGCTGAACGTACCATTCAATATAAAGCGCGAGCGCAAATGGCGGGATGATATAGATTAGAATGGGGAAAATGAGTATGGTTGCTAATGCGCACCAAGGTAGATAGATTGCTTCCCAGCTTTTCATAATTGTTGGTTTTTAGTGGTTTGTTGTTTTCACTGCAAAGTTGCTTTTAGGCTTTGACGCTATTTGTCAAACCGAAAAATCATATGTTAAAAAAACGCACAAAAGAGGCGGCAGCTCACCAAAAGGATGGTGGCTGCCGCCTCTTCTGCGTTTTTTTATTGTGCACAGGTAGAAAAAGCTTCTACTTGTGGCGTTTCTTTATCAGTTGGGAATGTTGGGGCGCTTAGACAGTGGCCATGCTTGTGTGAGTATTGCCTTGACCATACCCTCAGAGCATTCCTTGAGTTCTCCGCTTTCCACGAGAGCATCCATATCTGCCTTGAACTCGTTGTACATGTCGGGAGTGAGCAGATACCACTTCATTCCGTAGTCGCCCACTGCCATAGCAATCTGGCGCAGGAATCCGCACTTCTCAAAGTATGGGAAGAGGTTGTATCCCGTGAGGCGTGAGGTCTTACGTACGAAGTTGAGGATGTAGGGCGCAGCGTTGCTGTTGTAGTTGTCGTTCTTGCGTATGTAGCTGTTTACTACCCATGTGCTTTCGGGGAAGTTTTCGCTAAGTTTCTCGCGAGAACCGTTCTTGTTGGAGTTTTGTGCTGCAGCGATGAGCTCATATTTGTCGATGCCTGTCTTTTCTATTACAGAGCCTCCTTCGCGGTCGGTCTGACGCAGAGCTTCGTAGAGGTCGGGACCGAAGTCAGAGAGTCCGAGGGTTTGTGTGGCATACTGATATAGTGCTACGAAGGGACGCATGCAGTAGTAGTTGTTGTAGGCAAAGGCTCTGTACTTATTCACTTCCGTGGAGGTGTAGAGGCTGTCCTCCATGGCGGTGCAGAGTTCGTAGAGCTTCGTGTTCCATTCGTAATCGCTGCGGTGCTCGTAAGCGTACTGACGTGCGTTGTGTCCGTCGGAGTAGGTTGTCTGGTCTTGCTGCGACTTGGCTACTGTTTCGTTCCAGATGTCAAGTCCGCTGTTGTCGCCAGTCTTGGGCATGGTGCTGTGGCCGTCCTCAGTGTAGCCCATCTTGACTACATTGTAGTAGGAGTTCATGTTGTTGGTGACTTCGGTCATGCCAGACCAGCAGAAGTATGGGTGCATCTGGTGCTGGTGTCCCCATTCGTGGGAGAGTCCCCAAACCTTGTCTTCGTCGTTGAAGAACATGTGTTTGCAGTTGAGCACCTGACTTTCGGTGTTGTGGTGGAAACTTACTCCGAAGCTGCCCTGGAACATGTAGTAGGTGTAGTTGACGTATGCCATAGTGCGCAGGTCGGGAACGAGGTTGTACTTCTTGAAGCCTAGGAGCTCGTGTTCCCAATCGACGAGAGAGTCAAGGAAGTTGATGTACTGGCGGTAGCCGAGGCTGGTGCCGTCGGAGGCTTTGCAGTAGTTGAGGAGTCCCTGGCGAGTCCATACGGAGTGAACTTTAGAACCGAAAAGGTCCATGCAGATGTTCTTGGAGTTCTGAAGTATCTGGTTCATCTCCTCGTTGGTCTTGTCGCAGGAGAGGTATCCGTTGATGTCGCCGTTGACGAAGTGTACGCCTATCTGCGGACGTGTTGCTGAGGTTCCCTGGTTGTCGTAATAGCATACGTATGCGAGTCCTGCATATCCGAAGGTGTAGTTCACGACGTTCCAACCGTTGTGGAGGGCGAACTCAGAGGTTATGGGGTTTCCTCCGTCGAAGTTGCTGCCGTCCTTGCCTTCGTACCATGCCACTACTCGGAGCGAGGCTGTCATGTCGTCGGGGATGCCGGTGACATACACTACCTGTGTGGTGCCGGGCTCAAGGTTGATACCTGTTACTCCAGCTATCTGGTCGTAGTATTTGCCAGGAGCATTCCAGAGGTTGGAATAGTACTGCGGGGAGTTGTAGCATCTGTAGCGTGCTGCGCGGTATTCGGTTTTGTATTCTCCTTGCAGTATCTGATAAATGAGCGAGCGCAGCAATGGGCTGGAGATTGTGTCGAGAGCTTCAAGGGTAACCTCGGGCTTGAGGGTGGTGAGGAGGTCATCGGCAAAGAGGTCCATGCCAGGTGTTGGTTTACGCTTGCAGAACTCCATCTCGGCACAGGATGCGTTGTAGTTTATTGCGTCATAAACCTTGAACTGTATGCTTACGGGGTTTTTCAGTCCTTCGTCGCCAAAGCTTATGGTGCGGGCACCAGTGCCCATAGACCAGTCGTAGTTGGAATAGAGTCGATAGTCGGCATCGCCTTCGCACTTCACCCACAGTTCAAACAGACGGAAATATCCGTTTGTGTTGTTATCCTGTCGGGGTATGTAGTTGATGTAGTCTATCACATCTACGTTCTTGAAGTTGTAGGTGAGGATGGCAGGCTTAATGTCGGAGATATAGAAGGGTGTGCCCTGATACTGCGAATGGTAGTATGTAGAATAGTCTCCGTCGTAGGATTTCTCTATACCGTAGCCTGTCTGCGAGGTGTTGGCTGATGCAGAGCTGGGCTTGATGATGTCGTCGGAGAGTCCGTCGAATGAGATAGTTGCTTTCTCCTGGTCGATTTGCATCACTCGGCTCAGACCGCTGACGGGGTCGGAGAAAGTGACGTTGGCAGTGCGTGGGTCGATGCTATAGTTCTCGGCTACTGTGACAAACACACCGTTGGCACCCTTGGTGAGTTTCACCCATGGAGCATCGGTGGAATAGGTGTAGTCGACGTTGGAGATGACATTTACTCCAATTGTGCGTGCGGCTGAGGCTACAGACTGCTGTTGCTGCACGTAGATTGTGGGAATGGTGGCATTGGTCTGTGAAAACGCTGTCACAGTTGCCAGGACGGCGGCAGCCAGCATGACTGCGGTCCTACGTATTGTTGTGCTTAACATATGCTTAGTGGATTTTTAAAAATAGATTTTCTTGCCATCTACAATATATATGCCTTTTTGTGGCTGGGCTACTTTGCGTCCTTGGAGGTCGAACACCTCGTGGTGGACGGGTTCTGCGCCCTGGACTGCGCTTATGGAGGTTGCGTTGTCCTTACCTACGGCAAAGTGCTGTGTGCTTATCACAAAGTCGGGATAAGCACTATGGGTGAGTTCTGCATATATCTCCTTAAAGGGCTTGAGGAAAGTATAGACGCCCGTGGAGTGGGTGAAGTCGTTTTCAGGCTTACCTGCCGTGGCTCTGACCATCTTGACGGGTGCGCCGCTTTCGTCTATATAATACCAGTCGATGGTTACTGTGGCAGACCCTGTGGCATCATATCGATATGGGGCAAGGGAGAGTTGGTAGGTGCTGGTATTGCGGTCAGAATAGGATGGACATTGCGGGATGTAATAGCCCCCTGTTTCTTCGTTGACTTGCAATGCATCTTTGAGGTTGATGTCCGACTGTGGCTTATAGCTGAAATACTGCTCTTCGGGCTGACGGGTTTTAAGAGGAAGTGAGGAGTATGTCAAGGCATTGCCTCCGCATTTCATCATAGAAAGCTTGTTGGCTGGAAGTTTGATTTCTTTCATACCATTGTTGACACATGAGAGGTCCATGAGTCGTGAGCTTTTGTTCAGAACAAGAGAAGAGATGCTATTGTTATCGCAAGAGATCTGCAAGAGATTTGGAGCACCAGTCTGCTCGTTGAAGTTTAGCTCCGTCAACTGATTTCCGTCGCATACAAGCACGTTCAACTCCGGATTGGAGGAGAAGTCGGCTGTTGTGAACAGGTTATCGGAAGCAAAGAGCGTTTTGAGATTAGTATTGGAGGCAGTAGCCAGCGTCTCAAACTTGTTTCCTGAGATATTCGCATGCTCCAGGGAAGCTCTTGTATATCTGAAACGCTTATAGTTGTTGTAGCGCTCCATGCCGTTGTTGGAAATATTGAGGTTCTGGAGCAGCTTCAATGTTGACTCGGGAATGGAAAGTTTTGAAATCTGGTTTCCGGAGATGTCGATGTCGAGCATTTGGCTGAGCCCACTGAAGGATATTGCCGTGAGTTCGTTGTTGGCAAGGTAAACCGACTGAAGTTGGTCGGCATTCTTCAAGTCGATATCGGTTATGCCTGCCCCTTCGCAGATGAAGGTCTTGATGTTGCCACTAGAAGTGACTTTAAGCCCACTTCCCTTGACAGTACCCTCAATGGTACGCAAGCTGCCTGACGTGGGCTCGTAGGCAACGGGAGTGCCGTCACCCCAGTCAACCGAAAAGCCTTCAATTATCCTGTTGACAGAAATACTTATTGCACTGCCAACGGACTTTGACGTTGTAAAAGTGATGCTTTGTTCCTGGCTGTATGCAGAAATCGGGACGAGAGCTCCGAGCATAGCCGAAAGACACAAAATGGATTTTAATTTCATAGTATGTGATTTAATATTGTTTATTCTATGTTGGGCTTCAAAATTGGTAATAAAAGCTGATAAATAAAAATATTCCTCATTATTTTAACTTTTTTTGCGCGTTCCAAGAAAGATTTCCTACATTTGTACTTGAAAACGTATGATGTTAATCGACACATATATATATAAACAAAAACTAAAAAAATCTAAGCATCATGAGAGTAATCATTGAACCCGACTATGCCAAGCTGTCCCAATGGGCTGCCGAGTATGTAGTCAACAAAATCAACGCTGCAAATCCCACACCCGAGAAGCCCTTCGTACTGGGACTGCCAACAGGTTCTTCGCCCATCGGCATGTATAAGAACCTCATCAAAGCATATCAGGACGGACGTGTAAGTTTCAAGAATGTCCTGACCTTCAACATGGACGAATATGTCAACCTGCCCGAAGAGCATCCTGAGAGCTATCATTCATTCATGAAGAACAACCTCTTCGACCACATCGACTGCCCGAAGGAAAACATACACATCCTCAACGGCAATGCCTCAGACCTTCTGGCTGAGTGCGCACACTACGAGAAGATGATTGAAGAAGCCGGCGGCATAGACCTTTTCATAGGAGGCATAGGTCCCGATGGACACATTGCTTTCAACGAGCCTGGTAGCTCACTGTCTAGCCGTACCCGCGTGAAGACCCTCACCACCGACACCCGCGTAGCAAACTCCAGGTTCTTCGGCGGAGACCCCAACAATGTTCCAAAGCTTGCCCTGACAGTAGGTGTAGGCACAGTGATGAGCGCACGTGAAGTTCTCATTCTCTGCAACGGACACAACAAGTCTCGCGCACTGCAAGCAGCTGTGGAAGGTCCAGTGACACAGATGTGGACAATATCCTCACTGCAGCTCCACCCACACGGCATCATCGTGTGCGACGAAGCTGCCTGCGAGGAAATCAAGCACGGCACATACCGTTTCTTCAAAGACGTAGAAAGCGACTACCTCATCTAAAACCATGATTATCGACCTGAAGAATCTCCCATCCCTGGAACATCACAACTTCAAGGAAGGCAAAGGCGTATTCATCGCGCATACATACTTTGACGGAAAGACAAAGATAATGCTCGGCAAACTGCCACCTGGTTCTAGCATAGGCTACCATACACACACCGACGACAGCGAAGTCATAATATGCATCTCGGGAGTTGGCAATGTAGTCTTAAAAGAAGGCAACGAAACGCTAAGGCCAGGCAACGTACACTACTGCCCAAAGGGAGAAAGTCATAGTCTGGAAAACAACGGCACAGAGGACCTGACCGTCTATGCCATTGTGACTCGATAAATAAAAACTAAAAAAGAAGCCTGTTAACAGAGAAACACGTCATAAGAATCTCTGTCCGACAGGCTTCTTCTTTGTTTATATGGGCTTCTATCCCAACAACCCTAAAAAAACAAAAACTCACCTTGACTACCGCTGCCCCATTCTCCCACCCAGTATATATCCTTGCCAAGCCTGCAGGAGCACACTGCAACCTGGCGTGCGAATACTGCTACTATCTCGAAAAGAAAAATCTCTACCCCACTCCCGACAAAAACGTCATGAGCGATGACGTACTGGAAAAATTCATAAAAGAATATATCCAGATACAGACAGTACCCTATGTCCTGTTCACTTGGCACGGGGGCGAACCACTCATGCGTCCACTTTCCTTCTACAAAAGAGCTATAGAACTACAAAAACGCTACGCCGACGGCAAGCAGATTGACAGCGCACTGCAAACCAACGCCACTCTGATAACCGACGAATGGGCAGACTT
>JAFYFI010000061.1 GCA_017543785.1 Alloprevotella sp. | reverse complement strand
GCACCAAAGCCGCATCGGACTGACTCAGTGCTGGACTGCTCGGCGAACTCATTTGCCTCGCATTCCTGTCCGCACGCCAGCCGACGATGTACCAAAGCCGCAGCGGGCTGACTCAGTGCTGGACTGCTCGGCGAACTCATTTGCCTCGCATTCCCTGTTCGCACGCCAGCCAACGATGCACCAAAGTCGCATCGGGCTGACTCAGTGCTGGACTGCTCAGCGAACTCATTTGCCTCGCATTCCTGTTCGCACACCAGCCAACGATGCACCAAAGCCGCATCGGGCTCACTCAGTGCTGGACTGCTCGGCGAACTCATTTGCCTCGCATTATATACTTTGCGTTCAATAACTTAGAAATTATTCAAATAAAAAAATCACAACTATGACAATCAACGAAGCTAATTTCAAAGGTCAGAAGGTCATTGTCCGTGTGGATTTCAATGTGCCTCTTGACGAGAATGGTAAAATCACCGACGACACCCGCATACGCGGTGCCCTGCCTACACTGAAGAAAGTCCTCGACGATGGCGGCGCTCTCATCATCATGAGCCACATGGGCAAGCCAAAGGGAAAGGTTAACCCCAAGCTGTCACTTGGTCAGATTAAGGATGCAGTCAGTGCGGCTCTGGGCGCTCCCGTGAAGTTTGCCCCCGACTGCGCCAAGGCTCAAGACGCTGCCGCTGCTCTGCAGATGGGCGAAGTGCTGTTGCTCGAAAACCTTCGTTTCTATCCCGAAGAGGAGGGCAAACCTGTGGGAGTAGAAAAGGGCACTCCCGAGTATGACGAAGCCAAGAAAGCCATGAAGGAAAGTCAGAAAGAGTTTGCCAAGACTCTGGCAAGCTATGCCGACTCCTACATCATGGATGCTTTCGGCACTGCTCACCGTCGCCATGCTTCTACGGCAGTCATCGCAGACTATTTCGACGCAGACCACAAGATGCTGGGCTTGCTCATGGAAAAGGAAGTTACTGCCGTTGACAACGTACTTTCAAACATCAAGCGCCCCTTTACCGCCATCATGGGTGGCTCGAAAGTAAGCACCAAGATTGGCATCATAGAAAATCTTCTCGGCAAGGTGGACAACCTGATTCTTTGCGGCGGCATGACCTACACCTTTGCAAAGGCTAAGGGTGGCAATGTGGGCAACAGCATCTGCGAGGAGGATAAGCTCGACGTGGCTCTCTCCGTGATAGAAAAGGCTAAGGAAAATGGTGTGAACCTCGTTCTTGGCACCGACTGCATCGCTGCTGACGCTTTCGACAACAACGCAAACACTCAGGTTTGTCCTGCAGGCAACATACCCGAAGGTTGGGAAGGCCTTGATGCAGGTCCTGAGAGCCGCAAGGCTTTCGCTGAAGCCATCAAGGGCAGCAAGACTATCCTTTGGAATGGTCCTGCAGGTGTGTTCGAGTTTGACAACTTCACTGGTGGCAGCCGTGCCATTGGCGATGCTGTTGCCGAAGCTACTGCAGAGGGTGCTTTCTCGCTGATAGGCGGTGGCGACAGCGTGGCTTGCGTAAACAAGTTCGGTCTTGCCGACAAGGTTAGCTACATTTCCACTGGCGGCGGTGCGCTGCTGGAGGCTATCGAAGGCAAGGTTCTGCCGGGAGTAGCTGCAATAAGAGGATAATTCTACTTACTACTGATAAAGCCCATCTCTGGTTCTCAATCATTAAAAAAAGGGAGACCAGAGTGGGCTTTTAGGTTATTTATGTTTTTCCATGAAACGACTGATTCTATCAGTGTGCATAGTCTTTGCATTGATATCTTGCACCGACACTAAGCCTAAGTCCGAAGTAGGACCTGGCACACAGGAAGAAGGCTTTTCCATAGCTCTAATCCCAACGACAGAATGCCTGCCTCTATACTATGCCTCGGAGAAAGGCTGGGACAAAGCACAGAAATTTCCTTTAGACATCCATTCCTATATGTCGCAGCGTGAGGCTTCGGCAGCCCTTGCTGACAGTATGGATGCAGGCTTTGCATGCAGAGAGAGTGCGGAACAAATGATATCATCGGGAAAATACAAGCGTGGGCTTTTGCTCTCTGGGGGATGGACATTGCTGTCGTCGCCTGGTAGCCGCATACGCAAGGTTTCCGACATGGCAGACAAGGTCGTTGCCATAGCACCAGGCACGCTGACGGAGTCTTTGGCAAAAGGCACGACGGCGAAAGCTGGGCTTGGCGGTGAGGCAGTCATGTATCCTCACGTGATAAGCTATGCCACAGCCACTTCCATGCTTTGTTTCAACCAGATTGATGCCACCGTATTGCCTGAGCCTTTCGCCACCTTTGCCCTGAGCAAAAAAGCTGCTTCGCTGGAGACTTTGGCTACTGAGGATACAGGACTCATACTCTTAAAGGATAAGCGAAAGAGCAAATACTCGGAGAAAACTGTAAACGAGAAGCTGAAAATGCTGTACAACATGGCAGTTGACAGTCTGGCTGTGGCAAACGAAAAATCGGTTAAGCGACTGATACAATCGGCATGCAAATTGTCCACTGATGATTTGCAGGCAAGAAAGATAAAGTTCAAGAAAGCCAAATAGCTCATGGACAGAAACACATTTGATGCTCTTCAGAACGACGCCCTAAAATCACTTAGTGAAAGGAGGCTCTCGGACTTGCTCTCTGACATAGAGGGCATACTCTCAGGATGTGCAGAGGCATGGGCTGTGCGCGAAAGCTTGGAAAAGCTGCGTGAGGAGTATGGATTCATGCTCGGCTATATGGAACAGGGAGTAAAGGACGAGAAGCGTGGGGAAATCTACTGTAAGTTCCTCTCTCGTGCCGACGACCTGCTCGCACGCGCCCAGCATGCCTTTGTCTCAACTGCAGACAGCTCTTATTTTTCCACCCTTGCACATCGTCCTAATGAAGGCTCTGACATGGAGTCGGTATTCAATCGCACTCTCGTTTCTTCTCCATACGACGAAGCGGAGGCTGGCAGAATTCTTATGGCTCTCGAAAACCCCAACACGCCAGAGGCTCTTTGCCTAACACTGGTGAGCAGCATCACTCTATCTGCCCTATGCGTTTTCGACAAGAGAAAAATATGGATTCTGGGGGCGCTAATGAAAAACGCAAACGTCTATATACGCTCCAGAGCTGCAGTGGGTTTCGTGCTTGCATGCATAGTTCGTGGAGAGCGCCTCGCAAGAAACGGCGAATTGCAAAACATTGCCAAACGTTGGGAGAACGACAAGAACGTCCGGGACTTGTTACGCATAATTCAGATACAACTTTTTGTCTGTTCCAACACCAAACGCGACAGCCGCAAGATGAGAGATGAAATAATACCCGGGATGATGAAAGCTATGAAGGACAAGCCCCTTCCCGAAGGTATCATCTCGCTCGATGACGTTGAGGCAGAACTGAATCCTGACTGGGACATGATGAATGGCGACAGCGAGATGAGCAAGCAGTTTGGCAAACTTCTCAAGATGCAGGAATATGGTGCTGATACTTTCTACACCAGCTTTTCGAGCCTCATGAGGCACCACCCTTTCTGGAACGATGCAGCCAACTGGTTCATGCCATTCTCGCGTTCGCACATGGCTTTCGCCGACAACGAGCAGACTTGCAAATTGATAGATACTGTCTCGCCTATTTTCTCTCAACATACCAACATCAGCGATACCGACAAGTTTTCTTTCATTTTCATGCTCTCCTCGCTGCCAACGGGCAACATGACCGAACAGATAAAGGAACAGCTTGCAGCTTTGGACAACTTTCCTCCAGAGAAAGATTCTGGCGAGGCAGGTCTTGACGTCAGCCAGCTACATGTCATCAGAAACTACATGCACGACCTGTACCGCTTCTTCTCTCTCTTTAGGTTTCCCCTACCCTGCCCAAATCCTTTCGACTCTGAAATAATGCTCCACAAAACGGCATTCTTTACTTCTCTCAGAAAGGACAAAGAGCTGACACATGAGCTGGCTTGCTATGCTTTCCGCGACAAGGACTTTCAACGTGCTGACGAATACTTCCAGCTTCTGCCGCCGGAGACGCTTGAAGCCCATGACTATGAGATGTGGGCTTCGGCTCTATACAACCTACGTCAGTATGACGAGGCTGCGGAATATCTGGAAAGGGCTCTTCTCATACAGCCTCAGTCTGTCTGGGCTCTACGACTGCTTTCCAGTGCATACGTGCGGTCTGCGCAATACGACGAGGCTCTGAGAGTGTTGAACGACTGGGAACATATTGCCCCCGATGACGTATCGATGATTCAAAGCATGGGAGAATGTTATGTGCGTCTTTCCAAGCCTCAGCAGGCATTAGACAAATTCTTCAAGCTCCACTATCTGCGGCCCGACAATCGCTCGCGACGCGCAATAGCATGGTGCAGCATGCTGACCGGCAAGACGGAACAAGCGTCAGAATACTACACCAAGCTACTCCTCGACAGCCCTATAGCCGAGGACTATATGAACGCCGCACACTGTCAGCTAATCATGGGCAACCAGAAAGAAGCCATAAACCTCTACCGCAGCTACCTTCGAACAAAAGGCGAAGAGTTTGCGGCTTCCGACTTCTTCACAGCCGACAAAAGCTTGCTCCTGAGCAATGGACTGACAGAAACAGACCTCCTACTACTGAGGGATGTCATAAATCAAAAACCAAGAACTTAAAAACCTAAGGACCACAACTTCCGCAATACCATGTTTCTGAACTTTCTGAAAAACTGGACTCTGCCGGTCAGCATGATAACCGGCAGTTTGGTGTATCTTTTCTTTTCAGAGATTCAGGCCCTCGACTCTTTTTCGGAAAAGGCAGACATCGTCATCACAGCTATTTTCCCTTTTGTTATGATGACCATACTCTTTTCCACCTTCTGCAAGGTGGACTATAGAAGTCTGCGCCTCTGCCGCTGGCATGGAATACTTGTTCTTTGCCAGTTTTTCATGACTGCCGTCTTTCTGCTCGTATCCCACACTACAGATGTATCCCAACACAACAGCATCGTACTCGAAGCACTGCTAATATGCGTCATAGCTCCTTGCGCTGCCGCAGCACCCGTGGTGACCAATAAAATCGGCGGCAACCTTGAAAGCATGACATCATACACTATACTTTCAAATGTGGTCAGCGCCATTGCCATACCCATCGTTTATACCCTGATGCCACCGATTTCGGGCAGAGAGATAAGTGGATGGGAGCTCTTTGCAAAACTAATGCAGTCGACAGCCACGATACTACTCCTACCCCTGGTCCTGGCATGGCTGGTCAGGCACTTCATGCCACGCCTGCATCGCACCATAGTGAGCATACGCGACCTCTCCTTCTACCTGTGGGCGCTTTCCTTGTCTATAGTCTCCGGGATAACCGTTAAAAACATTCTTCACACTGAAACCTCCGCCATGCTACTCGCCCAACTGGCAATAGGCTCCCTGCTAGTCTGCGTACTGCAGTTTGCCATAGGCAAGGCGCTAGGGAAACTGCAGAATGCACAACTCGAAGCAGGACAGGGCCTTGGGCAGAAAAATACTGCATTTGCCATCTGGCTGGCAACAACCCACTTCGACCCCGTCAGCAGTCTGGCTCCAGGATGCTACATCCTATGGCAGAATATTATAAATAGCTGGGAGATAGCATCACATAAAGGGAAAAAATAGATTTTGAAGAGAGGGACTTGATTCCGTATTGATGAAGTTGCTACTTATAGTTTTGCACAAAGCAAAACAGCTAAAAAACTAATAATGCTAAGGTAGCAAGATATTTTTTTCATATTCCACAAAAAAAATTTTTTTACATCATTTTTTATCTCTACTTTTGGCTTTTGAAAAAACTTTTTTTTGAAAAACTCTTAACCTTAAATCATCATGTCATATATACATTTCGACAAGACACAGATGACCAATTTGCAGGACTCCTTGTTCAAGGAATTCCTAATAACCAGTCGTAGCGGAGCCTATTGCTCCTCCACACTGGTGGGATGCAACATACGCAAATATCACGGACTACTAGTGGTGCCCATCCCTGAAATGGATGACGAAAACCACGTGCTCCTCTCGTCCCTCGACGAGACCGTGGTGCAGCATGGTGCAGAATTCAACCTGGGACTGCACAAATATCAGGGCGACAACTACAGCCCTCGTGGTCATAAGTACATCAGTTCGTTCGAATGGGTAAAGGTCCCAACATGGACCTATCGCATAGGCGGTGTTGTCTTGCAAAAAGAAATCAGCTACGGCGTTCACGACTCACGCCTCTATGTGAGATACACCCTACTCGATGCCCACAGCAAAACGACTCTCCGCCTAAAACCTTTCCTGGCGTTCAGGAGTGTCAGACAGTGGACTCACGAAAACCCAACTGCCAACACTGGCTACGAGGAGATAAACAACGGCATAAGCATGCGACTCTACGAGGGATATCCCAAACTTTGCATGCAGATGAGCAAAAAAGCCGAGTTTCACTACCAGCCCGACTGGTATCGCGGTTTAGAATACCCCAAGGAGCGCGAGCGTGGCTACGACTCTTTGGAAGACTTGCTGGTGCCGGGATATTTTGAAATGGACATAAAGAAGGGCGAAAGTGTGATTTTCTCTGCTTCCCTGCATGAGGAAAATCCCCGCAGACTGACAACGATGATGAATGCCGAGATAGAGCCTCGCCTTCCGCTCGACAACTTCTACCACTGCCTGATGCACGCTGCGCACCAATTCAAGTATCAGCACGATGGCGAGAACTACATCCTTGCCGGTTACCATTGGTTCAAGTGCCGCGCCAGAGATATGTTTATCGCCATGCCAGGACTAACCCTCAGCATAGGCGAGGTGGACGAATACGAGGCATACATGAAGACTGCCGAGAAGGCTATACGCGACTTCATGGAAGGCAGGAATATCAGTGTGAAGATATATGAAATGGAGCATCCCGACGTGTTGCTCTGGGCTACGCTGTGCATACAGATGTATGGACGTTTCGTCTCGCGCAAGGCTTGCTATGAGAAATATGGCAAACTGCTCTTTGACATCATGGAATACATCTTCAACGGAGGGCATCCCAACTTGTTCCTCCATGAGAATGGATTGCTCTACAGCGATGGTAAGGAAAAGCCAATAACATGGATGAACTCTACTGTTAACGGGCGTCCCATTGTTCCACGCTCTGGATATATTGTTGAGTTCAACGCTTTGTGGTACAATGCCCTTCGCTTCTGTGAGCAGTTGCTGACTGAGTTTGGCAGCAAAGAGCAAGAAAACAAAGCCAGACTAATACAGCAGGAAGCCGAGAAGACTCAAAAGGCTTTCAAGGATGTATTCCTCAACGAACACGGATACCTGCTCGACTATGTTGATGGTCAGATGATTGATTGGAGTGTACGTCCTAATCAGTTGCTCGCCATTTCTCTCGATTTCTCCCCGTTAGACATCAAAGAGCGCAAACGCGTTCTCGACATTTGCACCCGTGAGCTGGTAACGCCTAAGGGCATACGTAGCCTTTCGCCCAAAAGCGGTGGATACAACCCTATGTATGTGGGGCAGCAAACTCAGCGCGACTACGCCTACCACCAGGGCACAGCTTGGCCATGGCTCACAGGCTTCTATCTCAATGCATACCTGAAGGTATATAAGATGAGTGGCGTTAATTATATTGAACGTCAGCTCATAGGTTTTGAAGAAGAACTTTTCTACCATTGCATCGGCACTATACCCGAGCTTCACGACGGAAACCCACGCTTCAGTGGACGTGGAGCCATAAGTTTTGCCATGAATGTATGTGGAATACTTTATGCCTTATACCTACTCGAAAGATTTAAAATCGAAGAATAGATAGTTGCCAAAAAAGTTTAGCTATTCGCCTGTTTTCTTCAAATAGCCAAACTACGGAATATCAAGCAACGAAAAAACAAAAAACCAAAAACTATAACCATGAAAGTACTAATGTTCGGATGGGAGTTTCCTCCCCACATACTCGGAGGTCTTGGCACAGCAAGCTACGGCATCACGAAAGGACTTTCTCTGCAAAAAGACATACAAATAACTTTCTGCCTGCCACGCCCCTGGGGTGACGAGGACAAAAGTTTCATGAACATCATCGGAATGTCGGAAACTCCTATCGTATGGCGGAACGTTGACTATAACTATGTAAAAAGTCGCCTTGAAGGAAAGATGACTCCTGAACAGTATTTTGCTCTCAGAGATCATATTTATGCCGACTTTAGCTACCGCATGACTGACGATTTGGGGTGCATACAATTTTCGGGAAAATATCCAGACAACCTTCAAGACGAGATAAACAACTACAGCATTGTTGCCGGTGTGATAGCCCGTCAGCAAGAATATGACATCATTCATGCTCATGACTGGCTAACATACCCAGCAGGCATCCATGCAAAAAATGTCAGCGGAAAGCCACTTGTCATCCATGTGCACGCAACCGATTTCGACCGCTCGCGCGGAAATGTAAATCCTACGGTATATGGCATAGAGAAAGATGGCATGGACAATGCAGACTGCATCATGTGCGTAAGCGAGCTGACACGCCAGACCGTCATAAATCACTACCATCAAGATCCAGCAAAGTGCATCGCCATGCATAATGCCGTCTATCCCCTTTCGGATGAGATACAATCTATCGTCAAAGAGCGCAAGCCCTTTAGGGAAAAGAAAGAAAAGGTGGTAACATTCCTTGGGCGTATCACAATGCAGAAAGGTCCTGAGTATTTTGTAGAAGCCGCGGCGCTTGTTCTTCAGAGAACTCGCAACATACGTTTCTGCATGGCAGGCTCTGGAGACATGATGAACGACATGATAGAACTAGCCGCTCATCGTGGCATTGCTGACCGATTCCATTTCCCAGGATTCATGAAAGGCAAGCAAGTTTACGAAGCCTTCCGCGACAGCGATGTATATGTGATGCCTTCAGTCAGTGAGCCATTCGGCATTTCGCCGCTCGAGGCTATGCAATGCGGAGTGCCCTCCATCATAAGTAAGCAAAGTGGATGTGCAGAAATTCTCAACAAGTGCATAAAGACCGACTACTGGGACATCAATGCCATGGCTGACGCAATTTATGCACTATGCACTAACGATGCATACCATGAATATCTTGCAGAAGAAGGCAAGAAAGAAGTTGACCAGATTACCTGGGAAAAAGTTGGAGAACGCATTCACAAATGCTACTTGGAAGTAATAAACCGATAAATAACGATACCATCATGAAAACCGTTTGTTTATATTTTGAAATCCATCAAAACATTCACTTGAAGCGTTATCGCTTTTTCGACATCGGCACAGACCACTACTACTACGATGACTACGAGAACGAACGCTCCATAACCGAAACTGCTGAGAAATCGTACATACCGGCACTCGAAGCTCTCATCGAAATGGCCAAGAAAAATCCCGGCTACTTCAAATGCGCCATTTCGCTCTCTGGAACAGCTATTGAACTGCTGGAGAACTACGCTCCTCAAGTGCTCGAACTTTTAAGCGACTTAAACGAGACAGGAGCTGTAGAATTTTTGGCAGAACCTTATAGCCATGGCTTCTCATCACTTAAAGACCCTGAATATTTCCGCGAAGAAACAGAACGCCTCTGCAAGAAAGTTAAAGCCCTCTTTGGCAAGGCGCCTAAAGTGTTCCGCAACAGCTGCCTGATATATGACGACGAAATAGGTCAGCTCGTTGCCGATATGGGGTTCAAAGGCATGCTAGCAGAAGGTGCAAAGCATGTATTGGGCTGGAAGAGTCCGCACTTTGTATATAACTGCTGCCGAAATCCCAAGCTGAAGCTTTTGCTACGCGACCATCGCCTTTCGGAGGACATCTCTTTCCGTTTCAACGATTCCTCATGGAGCGAATATCCACTCTTCGCCGATACTTATGCCGACTGGATTGCCCAGATGCCTGAGGAGGAACAAGTGTACAACATTTTCATGGAACTCTGTGCCCTTGGCATTTTCCAGCCTCTATCAAGCAACATACTTGAGTTCATGAAGGCTCTGCCTGCACAATTCAAGCAGAGAGGCATTGTATTCTCCACCCCAAGCGAGATATGCTCCAAAGTAAAGTCTGCAGGAGAACTCGTTGTAGAATATCCTACCAGCTGGGTTGACGAAGAACGCGACCTCTCGCCTTGGCTAGGAAATGCCATGCAACGCGAGGCATGCGAAAAGCTTTACAGCATTGCAGAACGTGTCCGCGTTAGCCGCGACCGCAAGCTGCAGCAAGACTTCGACTATCTGCAAGCATCCAACAACCTGCGCTTCATGTCAACCAAGGCTAACAGCTATGGCGGATATCGCGGCATTTACGATTCTCCATACGATGCCTTTACTAACTACATGAACATCTTGGGAGATTTCATCAATCGCGTAAACAATCTGTTCCCCGAAATGGACAATGATGAGCTCAATGCCCTCATCACGACCATCAAGAATCAGGAGAAAGAGATAGAACACCGTGATAAAGAGATAGAGAAACTTCGCTCTATGCTTAGCAAGACTGAGCCTGAGAAAAAGGTTGCAGAAAAGAAGGCAACAGTGAAAAAAGTCTCTGCTCCAAAAGCCAAGAAAGCTCCCACGGAGAAGAAAGCTGATAAGAAAGCTGCAGTAAAAAAGCCTTCGACAACACCTAAGGCTAAGAAAGCAGCACCAAAAGCTTCTAAGAAGAAATAGGCAAAACACAAGCCATAACCACTATCCAGAAAAGGGAGGGATATTTCAGTACGAAAAACTGAGACATCCCTCCCTTTCTTTTAGCCTTATGTCTGAAAGGCTCATTCTTTTAATCCAAAAGCTAGGAAAATACTATATCGCTAATGACCTCTGCTCCTACTTTTTCATTGAGAGCCTTGACAAACTCTGCGCGTCGCATCATAAGGTCAGAACGCATTGCCGGTGACTTTAGTCTGACGTTGAGCACCCCACTCCTTATATATATATCGCGCGTAAGGGAAGCTATCCGCTTGCCTGCCACCTCGGGCCAAGAAGCTACGAGGCGATACTCGTTCAAAGGCGAAAGAAGACTGTTCTGCGCCAAGTAGCGCAAAACAACAGACGTTATGGGTTCGGCTTTTCTTCTTTTCATTTTGGGTTTGCGGATTTTAGTTAAAGCCTAAAGTTCCATTGCTCACACTGAAGAGCTTGTAGTCGCGCTTTGTGGAGTTAAGTATGCGGTCGAGCCTTTTTCTGTCGGTGTCGGTAATGAATATCTGCCCGAAAGCCTCGCCCGAGACATAGTCAACGATACGCCCTACACGTCCTTCGTCCAGCTTGTCAAAGACATCGTCCAAGAGGAGTATCGGAGTACGTTTTTCTCCTTTTCCTTTCAAAAAGACGTATTGAGCTAGCTTCATTGCTATAAAATACGTCTTTGTTTGCCCCTGCGAACCTTCGCGGCGAACGGGATAACCACCGAGGAGTAGGTGCAATTCATCCTTATGCGTTCCGTGGAGAGTATAGCCCACGATACGCTCTTTCTGCCTAAACTCTTCAAGCTGAGCCTTAAGTGGTCCGCGCTGAATATGCGACTGATATTCTATCTCCACCTCCGAAGCCTCATTCTCGTTGTCGCAAAGCACAGCATAAAGTTCTTTAAAAATGGGCACAAACTCTCTGACGAAGGCATCGCGGGCCTGAAAGATGACATCCGCCTCTGTCGCCATCTGATCCTCAAGAACCGACACCAGAGTCCAGTCGGGCTCAGCATCTTCGCGCCTAAGAATAGCATTACGCTGTTTCAAGGCACCCTCATAGCGTATAAGGCTGGTGAGATACGCCTTGTCATACTGTGAAATTGCAGAGTCTAGGAAATGGCGCCTATCCTCGCTGAGTCCTGTTACGAGTTCGCTATCGCGAGGTGAAATCATGACAAGAGGTATCGTCCCCACATGATCAGAGATACGTGCCATGCGCTTACCATCTTTCGTAAGCCGTTTCGGAGCACCTTGCTGAACGCTGCATACCACACTGCATGTCACACCGTCGTCGCTCTCATAGCTTCCATCAAGCATGAAGAAAGGCTCACCATGCAGGATGTTTTGGGAGTCAATGGGATTCAGGGAACTTTTGCAGAAAGACAAGTAAAAAACCGCATCAAGCACATTCGTCTTGCCCATTCCGTTGGCTCCTACAAAGCAGTTCACGTTGGGAGAAAGCTCCAGTTCAGCCTGGGCTATGTTGCGATAGTTTACTATGTTTATTTTCTTTAGCAGCATACTAGTTTTCACAAAACATCTGCAAACGTACTTCAGCTGGAGCGCTGATAGAGATGCGAGTGCAAAGAATGCGAGTGCAAATTTACGTTCAATAATACTTTATCCGAAAAGATTTTTGCAAAAAAACGATAATATCGCTTTATAGTCTATGCGGAAAATACTACTTTTGCACCCGCACATATAGCATAAAAAAGAAAAACAAATAAAATATGGCAAACAAAAATCAAAAAGCGAACGCTTCGCTCGATGTCAACGATGCTCTCACCAAGTCAGAGGCATTCATCACCAAGTACAAGAAGTCAATCATAGCAGCAATCGTTGCAATCATAGTTATTGTAGGCGGTGGCTACTCGCTGAAGAAGTTCTATTTTGAACCTCGTGAGGACAAGGCACAGTCGCTCCTCACCCTTGGCGAGCAATACATCGCTCAGGAAGACTACGACAAAGCTCTCAATGGCGACGGACAATTCCCCGGCTACCTGAAGATAGCCAAGGACTACTCCTTCACCGATGCTGCCAACATTGCAAAGTTGCAGGCAGGTCTGGCTTATGCTCACAAAGGCGACTATAAAAATGCCATTAAGTTCCTCGAAGACTTCTCGCCCAAAGGCGACAAGAGCATTTCGCCCTCTGCCGTAGGTGCACTCGCCAACTGCTATGCAGCAGAAAAGCAGACCGACAAAGCCATCGAGACCTTCAAGAAAGCCGCTAAGATGGCAAACAACGAAGCACTTAGCCCACTCTTCCTCCTCGAGGCTGGCAAGCTCTACGAGAACGCCGGTAACAAGGAAAAAGCACGCAAACTCTATGAGCAAATCAAGTCAGACTATCCACAAAGTCCTCTGTCCGTTCCTCAGGCAACTCAGGACGACAACATTGCCGACCCCGAGATTGACAAATACATAGAGAGAGTAAAGTAAAAATGTCAACCGAAAGTTTCTCTCTCAACCGCTCCAACGTGCCTGATGCCAGCGAAATGCGCTTTGGCGTGATAGTAACGGAGTGGAACAACGACATCACCGACAAGCTTCTTGAAGGCACTCTGCGCATACTCAAGGAAAACGGAGCTGGCGAACACGCCATCACAATCATGCGCGTACCAGGCAGTTTTGAACTGATCTATGGCTGCGCAGAAATGGCTCGTCACGGACTTGTAGATGCAATCATAGCCCTCGGATGTGTCATCCGCGGAGATACTCCACACTTCGACTACATCTGCAGCGGAGTTACACAGGAACTAGCCCAGCAAAACACCAACGGGAAAATTCCCGTCATCAATGGCGTGCTCACCGTGAATACTCACGAACAAGCAGAAGAACGTGCTGGCGGAAAACTTGGCAATAAAGGAGAAGAATATGCCCTGACGGCGATAATGATGGTTGATTTTGCCTGGGCATTGCAAAAATAACGATAGAAAAACTTGTTTTAAGAAATAAAAAGCATACCTTTGCAGCGCTTTTCCCAAAACAGGAAAAGTACAGGGCGAATACCAGAGTGGCCAAATGGGGCAGACTGTAAATCTGCTGGTTTATACCTTCGGTGGTTCGAATCCATCTTCGCCCACAACATTAGGGACTACAGAACATTCTGCAGTCCCTTTTTTTGATTCCTACTGAGTTGCGAACGATGACATGAGGCGCAAGACGACTTTGTCAAAATCCTTTATCCGCAACCCCCTGATTTAAGTGGGTCGAGAATCGCTACAAAATCACCAACGCGAAAAAAGGCGCGAAAAACCCCCATTTTTTGCAATTAGCGGAAAACGCTGACTTTCAGGGCGATACAAAAATCCAGTGTGATTATTTTGACTTTTTTCAGAAATCCGAGCCACATTTTTGCGATTTTTTGCCTTAAAAACGTCGTTATAGAATAAAGAAATTTCAAAATTTCTTTGAGGAATTCTGAAATTACTTTGAGTAATCCGAAAATTTCTTTATCGGATTTTCGGAGAGTCAAAATCTTTGCAGAAATTCTTCAAATCTGCGTTCTATTTTGCTAAAAATCCCGTGTCAAAACTTTTTACTTTTTCGTCAAGATTTTTTACCGTTTTAAGAAGTTCGTATAAATACAGATGTTTTCTCGCCAAGGCATAGTTGAAGCAAGCTTCACTCTGCTCTTTTGGCTTAACGAAAACATTCCCTCTTCGAGGCACTTTTCTATGTGTAGCAAAGCCACCAAGCGGCGCAAGCCTTCGACTTGCTTGCATGGTGTTATGTATAGAATAGGGTCTCCGACCCAACTACTATACTCTTAAAGGCTCGAAGTCCGAGAAGAAAAGGGTCGGAGACCCTGTTTTATGTATAGCACCATGCAAGAGCTGAAAGCTCGCAGCTTGGTGATATTGCGGCGAAAGGGAAAAGTGCCTCGTAGAGGAACTTCTTTCCAGCAACGCCTGTTGCACAAATTAACTTAAAATAAAGCCGAAAGAGCCGAACATGTTGACCCATTCAGACAATTATTCCTGTCGGGCATCGAAAAAACCATGAATTAATCTTTGCCAGTCGGGAAGTTTTGTGTAATTTTGCCGCGCTTTTTAAGCAAACAATAAAAATTTTCAATC
>JAFYFI010000009.1 GCA_017543785.1 Alloprevotella sp. | reverse complement strand
GGCATGTGAGTTGGCGTAGGAGAAGTAGGTCTGTATCTTCTCGGTACCGCCAGAGAGAGAGATTGAATTGTTGGTAGTAACACCTGTGCGGAAGAATTCAGAGACATCGTCCTTAGCATAGTTGCGCAGATAGATGTCGTGTGTGGCATTCTGGAATGTACGGGCATCGAGCGGAGCAGCCTGCACGAGTTCGGCGAGTCCGCCAATCTTGTCGCCCCAGCTCATGGTTGTGATACCGCCGCCGGGGTTCAGCGCAGCACCATATACGTTCTGTATCTCAGGCTTCAGGAGCGGAGTGTCGAAGGTCACGTTAGACGTGAAGCTGATGTCGAGCTTGCCCTCCTTACCTTTCTTGGTGGTGATCATGACAACACCGTTGGCAGCGGCAGAACCGTAAAGGGCAGCAGCGTTGGCACCCTTCAGCACGTTCATCGACTCGATGTCGTCGGGGTTAATCATTGAGAGGGGGTCGGCACCTTCGGAGACGCTACTATAGGTGAGGTCGTCGTTGCTCTGGCTGAAGGACTTCTGGCCACGAGTGTTGTTGCTCATAGGCACACCGTCAACGACAATCAGAGGAGCTGAGTTACCGAGGATAGACTTGTTACCGCGAAGGATAATCTTGGAGGCACCACCTGCACCACCGGCACTCGGAGTGATGGTGATACCGGAAATCTTACCTTCGAGTGAGTTGACCACGTTGGGGTCTTGCACCTTCATGAGTTCCTCACTCTTAATCTGCTGCGTAGCATACGTCAGAGATTTTTCCTTACGAACAATACCCATCGCCGTTACTACGGCTCCCTCGATGACAGTCTCGCTGCTTTCGAGAGTAACGTTGAGAGGACCGCCAGCCCATTTGATGGTCTGAGTCTTGTAGCCCAACAGGGATACGCGAACCGTCTGACCTACACGGACGTTGGCAAGCTTAAACGAACCATCGGCCTCAGTCATTGTCATGGCTTTTGTCTCAACAACAACTACGGCGGCGCCATATACGGGCTCGCCGTCTTGATCCACTACCTTGCCTTGCAAGGTTGAGCTTTGCTGCTCTTCATTGACGATAGGTGCGGCAGTGCTGGATGCCCAGGCTGCACCGCCTCCCATCAACGACAGGAGCAGAAGCATGCTTAAGGTTTGTTTTTTAAACATAAATAAAACTTTATGATTGGTTTGAATTTATAACGTCGCTGCGTACCCGATGACTTCTTTCTTCATTATTTCACTCGCGCACGCGCAAATTTCGCTGCAAAGTAAGCAAAAAATTCTTTTGGGACAAAGATTCCACGCAATTTTAACATGTGGACTGGACATTTTTTTTGGTTTTTCCTTAAAAAATTTTGGTTTTTTCTTAAAAAACAGAAAAAGACAAGCCTGAGAGAGCAGGTTTGTCTTTGATATTTCCATACAGCCGTAGGAGCCTACAGCAGAGCTACATCCCTGGCTGGCAGAGGTGCTCGCCTAGTACACTTTGCCGTCGATGTCAGTGAAGAGCTGATGATATTTCCTTGCCGAGGCCTGCAGCATCTCCAGCTCTTCGGAATATGCCTGCGGCAGCGCCTTGCCGGCAAAGACTTCCCGAAAACTTTCATCCCCTGCGGCTTTGCGCTTGATGATGGCTCGCAGCAGCTTGCCCTTGTCGAAATAGAAACGCAGCTCATACTCTTCCTCAGCATCGTCGCCGTCGAGCGAGGTCATAGGGTCGTAGGCATAGATGAAGGCTATGCTGCCATCGGCGTCGTAGAGATATTCCTGGTAGTACTTGCGCGCAGCATAGTTGAAGCTCGTGGTGAGAAACTTGAGATAGTGGGGCGCATAGACCTCGCCTTCGTCGGCCTCGCCTTCGCCGTAGTACATAAACACGTCCTCCACATGTCCGGCGGTGGCGGGGAGCCACTGCCTCACTTTGAGGTAGTACCAGTTGCCCCAGTCGGCACCGTCATACTGGTCGTCGCCCTGATGACTGGCGATATACTCCTTCATCTGCGCATAGCGCTGGCGGATGCTCCCGAGGGTGTTTTGCGAAAAAGCAGAGGACAAGGAAACTGCGAGAAAAAGCGACAGGAAGAGGATGCGTTTCATGACAGAAAATTTTTAATACAATGCAAAAATATTCAAAAGTTTATTCCATGCCAAGACAAACCAAAATTTCTTTACATGCGCCAAGGGGCATACAGGCAGCAAAACACGGGCTGCGGAGAAAGGAAAGTTGCACGTTTGTCAAAATCCTTTATCTGCGACCCCCTGTTTTTGAGCCCGAAAAACGGGCATAAAAATCATCTCCGAAAAATTTGGTCCGAAAAATGCCCGTTTTTTGCAATTTACGGAAAGGTCTGACTTTCAAGTGGATACAAAAATTTGGCTCGAATTTTCGTTTATTTTTTGAAAATCCGAGCCATTTTTCCGCGATTTTTCGGCTCAAAAACATGAATATTTCTTTGAGGAATTTCAGAATTTCTTTGTTGGATTCCGGAATTACTTTGAGTAATCCGAAAATTTCTTTATCGGATTTTCGGAGAGTCAAAATCTTTGCAGAAATTTCTCAAATCTGCGTTCTATTTTGAAGAAAAT
>JAFYFI010000060.1 GCA_017543785.1 Alloprevotella sp. | reverse complement strand
CTCAAATCTGCGTTCTATTTTGCCAAAAATCCCGTGTCAAAACTTTTTACTTTTTCGTCAATTTTCTTTACCCTTTTGGCAAAAAACAACTGTTCCCCCGTATCTTTTCAAAAAAAGCTAGAGGCAGGTTTTGGGAAAGATGTTCCAAAACCTGCCTCTAGCATGTCAAGTGTATTGTTTGCCTTTTCCTGCTTATTCCACTATGATGCGCTGACCCGCCGCCGTACCGCAAAACTCGGGGGCATACTGGCTCTGTATCTTTGCTGAGCCCAGGTTGTACTGCCCTGAGCGGTCCACGAAGCTCTCCTCGGTGAAGGTGCGGCTACCCTTGCGCATCTTCTCGAAGAAGTATTCGTTGCTCGCGTCGCGCACCACCCTGTAGCAGCCTACTCCGTCGCGATAGCTGTAGCCCGACAAAGCCTCTACAGGCTCCAGGCATGCTGCGCGGCTAGCCTTCAGGGCTACAAAGTCGTAGTCGCGGTCGGCGGTGATGGTGAACACCTGTCGCACGCGCTCGCCCTTGTGGAGCACTGTGGAAGCATCTACGGCAACCCATGCACTCCTGCGCAACACTTGCAGCTCGCGACTCACGGTGAGTCCGTTGCCCGAGGTCTGCACTTCGCTTGAAGGCAGAGTATATTGTGCATAGACGGCTCCCCAGGAGAGTCCGTCGTCGCGCTTGCGTATCTGCACGTTGTCGGCTTGGAGAGTCTTCTCGTCGGTATAGTCCTGGCGGAAGTAGCCCACGCTCTGTGCTCCCTTCGCCTGCGACTTTCCGTTGACAGCCAGTATGTCCTCGCCTCGGCGCACGCTGTAGTAGAGCGGTTCGGTCTGCGTGAGGCTCTTCACATAGGTCGAGTCCTTCGACGAAACGAGCAGGGCAAAGATAGCATCGGTAGAGGCACGGTTGGTGTTCCACATCTGTGTGCGGCGCGACTGCATGAGCCACAGGCGCATCTGCTCTACTATGTCCTTGCGCTCAGGCTCCACGAGCTGCAAAGCCTCGATGGCAGCCACCTGAGTAGGAATGCGGTAGGAGTTCCAGCACCAGAGCGTGCGGTCGCTGTCGAAATAGCGCCCCATCTCCTTGTGGAGAACGGTGTGCTGCACCAGGCTCTCTATGTCCTTGCGGGCTACGCTTTGGCGCCCGTAGTGAGCCAGCACTACAGCCTTGATGGCTTTGATGTACATGGTGGTTTTCTTCACCTTGTTGAATTTTTCGAGGAGATATTTGGCGTCGGCATCGAGTTTTTTGTCCATGAGAGCCCTCAAGTAGAGATACTTGAGCTGCAGCTCACTGCCTTCGAAGGTAACCTTGTACTTCTTCTCTATCCTCTTCATCTCCTTCACCTGCTCGGCTATGCGCTCCTCGAGATACTTCATGGCGCGCTGCAGCATGGGCTGTGCCTCGGTGTTGCCGCTGAGCTGCTGCTGACGGGCAAGCAGGATGGCTATCTCCGAAGTGATGTAGTCGTTGGCATACATACCCTTGTACCAGCTCCAGCCTCCGCTGCCGAGCTGCAGCTCACGGAGTTTGTCGAGTGCTCCCACGCGGCGCAGGGCATTCTTCTCGTTGTCGAAGAGCGAAGCAAGTGCCGCGGTGCGTGTAGCCTCATCGTCGGCATCGGTAGCCCAGGGCGTCTCGTTGGCAAGAACCTGCTTCAGGTCGGGGTTGCGGCTGAGCATATTTGCCCACTCCCCGGCTTCGGCAGGCGACTGGGCGAAAGTCTTTATGGCTGGGTTGCTGCTGGCTATGTGCTGAGCCAACGATAGTGCGTAGTAGCGCGTAGCCCATGAGATGGAGCTGATGCACTCAGGCTCGGTCAGCGAGGGCAGCGCTGCCACTGCATACCATGTGGGGTTGGAACTGGCCTCTACCACAAGGCGCCTGTTCTGCATGGCGGACGACTGGCTCCAGAGGGTGTCTATCTGCAGCTCTTCGATGCCAGCCTTTGTAAACGAGAACGGCACGGTGCGCAGAACCACCTCTCTGTCGGGCAGCACGGGGAGGTAGCGCTCTTCGCCGTCGCTGAAGTCGGCTCCCTCGGCATAGATGCGGCAAACGAGAACGGACACCTTAGCGTCGGGGACATACTCAAAGCTGACCACTTGCTGCTTCTCTACGCTGAAGGGTTTGCTCTGCCTAAGGATGGTCCGCCCCGTCTCGGCGTCGGTGAGCACGAGGTGGGCAGTGCCGGCAATGGGTTTCTCCGTAAGATTGTAGAGTGTGGCGGGCAGAGTGGCATGGTCGCCCTCTCTCACAAAGCGTGGCAACGACGTCTGCACCATGAACTCCTTGCGCGCCACGATGTTCTCCTCTATCTGCCCATAGTCCACGCTCCTGTCGTGTGCCAGGGCGCGGAAGTTCCATGCCGTGAGGCTTTCGGGCAGTGTGAAGGCTATCTGCACCTGCCCTGTGGAGTCAGTGCGCAGAGCAGGAAGGAAGAATGCCGTCTCGTTGAAATTGGTGCGCAGCGCTACGTTGCTGTCGGTCGGGCTGCCTGCACCTATGGTGACTACCTCCTCAAGGGCATCCTCCTCGGCTTCGCCCATATCGGCAACGGCAGTCATCTGGTTCGTAGCAACGGCATCGGCAGTCTTATTCAACATCATGGGGCGCGCGCCTGCGCTGCGGAGCACCATCTTCTCTTTCCTCATTATCTGCAAATGGCGATTGTTATGCCCGAAGAGCTCACTGTCCCACTCGGTCAGATTAAGGTCTGGGAGATATTGAAAGGGAACACTCTTCTCGGCATGCAAATCGATGAGAGGAACGTGTATGCTGGAAACGTTTGCCGACGTTACGGTGCGCGGGAAGGAGAGCCCGAAGCTCCACTGATGCTTGCTCAGCTTGTCGAGCGAGGCATCATACATACAAGCCATCACGGAGGCGTCGGCAGGCGTGCCGTCGGGCTTCAGCACACTGAGGCGCCACTCTTCCTGCTGCCCAGGCTTGAGCATGCTGCGGAACGACGACCACTTCAGCGTCAGGCGCTTGTCGGGCAGGGGCTTCTTCAGCACTACCTCGCGCACATGGCATTTGCCGTTGCGCACAAAAGAGAACACGTGGCGCACACCGTCGCCATACTCGCTCTTGTAGCTCAGATTGAAGTGGAGAACGCTATTGTTGACACTCATGCGCTGCGACTTTACTATCCTGCCACCGGAGACGATGTCGTAGAAAAGCGTCACGCCCATCTCGGGAGAGCCTATCATGACGAAGGCTGAGTCGCCGGCTGTGCTCAGACGCTTGTAGAAGCATACCACATCCTTAGTGAACGGACGGCGGTCGGTCTCCGACATGAGGGTGAAAGAGAGCGTGTCTTCGGGAAGGTCGGCAACGCGGATTTTCACTCCGTAGAGCCCTGAGGGCAGTTTTGAGAAAGCTGCCGGGGTGAACTTCTTGCCAGTGGAGAAGGAGTCGGCAGCCACTACCTGCCCGTCCTTGCAAATCTGGTAGTATCCACGACTGGGAATGTTCTGGCCGGGAATGTTCTGGCGCGTAATGGTTATGGGCGTGGGCGTCTCCTTGCATTGCAGATTTGCCCAGCCTACAGAGAGCCATGAAGAGTATTTGGAGGCATACACCGTGGTGGCAGCCTCGGAGGTCTCACCGCTTTCGGAAGCCACGTCGGCAGTAACCCTGAAGGTGTAGTACCTGCGCCACCAGCAGAAAGAGCTTTCCACCTCGGGCTTAGTGAGCTTCACGGGCACTTGGAAACGCCCTTCCTCGTCGGTTACGGTCTCGCCGCTCTGGCGGTCTTCCTCCGAGCCGTAGGAGGCATGGCGCACAATGTTGTAGCGCACCTTGGCATTCCTGACGGGTATGCCTGTGTAGGTCTCGGCAAGACCGCTGACGGTGATACTGTCACCTATCTTATACTCCGTCTCGGGCAGGGTGAGCGATGCCGTAAACGTGGGGCGCTTATATTCCTCCACACTGAAATAGGTGCTCTCGGTGCGTGCGCCAGAGGCTGACACCTGAATGCGGAACTTGCCTGGCATGCAGCTGTCGGGGAGCTTGAACTTATAGTTGCCGTTGCCGTGGTCGTCGGTGCTCACCTTTACTTCTTCAAGTTTCTTCCCGTTGGCATCGTACATAGCCACTTTCCACTCGGGCTTGCTTACAGTCCAGAGCGAGTCTTCTCTCTGGTGGTAGGCTATGAAACCCAGATAGACCTCTTGCCCCGGGCGGTAGATGGCGCGGTCGGTGTAGAGGCGGACGGCGGCACTCTTGTCCCAATATGAATTGTAGCTCCGGTTGCTGTAGATATTGAAAAGCGGGCAATACTGGTCGCTGCCTACCTTGAGCGCAAATTGTCGGTAATAGGAATCGCTCTTATATTCTTCTGGCAGGAAGATGTCGCCGTTCTTGCCGCAACGCACGGAGTCTTTAGGGATGAAGACGTCGTTCTCGTTGTCGTAGTCAAGGCATACCAGCTCGGAGTTGAGCTGCGGCTTGCCGGTGATGGCATCTACTGCCGTCACGCGCTGGTCGCTGCCTGCCGAGAGCATCAGCGGACGTATGCGTGTGGCATAGACTATCTGCGGCTCACTGGTGTATTTCCCGTTAGACGCTGTAACCATATAGATGCCGGGGCGGTCGAAGCTGACCTCCAGGCTGTCGGTCTGTATGCGCCAGGGCTTGCAGGGCTTGAGCTGTTTCTTGAACTGCTTGACTTCTACCACATTTTTCATGTAAACATTTCTCTCGCCATATCGTGGGCGCGGCAGGTTTACAGAATTATTTGGCAGGCGATGTATGCTGAAAGTAACTACTTCGCTGTTGCGGGCTGTGATGTGAAACTTTAGTGGCTTGCCCGGATATGTCACGTCGTAGCGCGGCGAGAAGCTCACCATGGGCGCCTCCTTGCGGTCGATGAAATTTTGCAGATACGACGCACCCGGGCGCTTGCCGCACCTCTCCACGCCTCTGCGCGCCCAGTCGAGGTGGATGCTGTCCAGGTCGCCATCCGTTCTGGCATTTCCCAGCCTCAAAAGTCTTTCATAGATGCGCGGCAGCAAGGGAGAATTGGCATAGGTCTCGGTCATGCGGATGTATGTCTGCACATCTCTGCGGTCGGCATACCTCAACGTGTCGTAAGGCTCGTTGTCTATGCTGTCGAGCTGCACCAGCAACAGGGCGTCGGTCATGTTCTGCGAACGATAGTAGGCTGCCATACGCTTGTAGTAGCCTCGCAACTCGTCGGTGCTCATAAAGCTGACGCCTTTCCTGGCAGCTTGGAAAAGCACTGAGAGCAGATTGTTGCCGAAGAATTTACTGTCGCTTCCGGAAACAAAGAGAGGCATGTAGGGCGAAGCCTTCGTAGCGGCGAGCAGCTCGATGTTGGAGATAGACTGCCGCAGCAGATAGTCGGTTCGGCGTTGTGCAGCAGTGTCGGGCCTATAGTAGGAATTCATAGTGCCATATTGCTGTCCGAGGGCAGACTGCCAGAGCGCAAGCTGAACGGGACGCGACTCGCGCGCCAGAGCCTCCTCCATGCGCTGAAGGGCTACTTTGCCGGAATCGGTAGATACGTCGTCGTGCATCTGGCGCAAAACGAGGCTGGCCTTGAGCAACTGGGCATCGTCGCCAGTCTGAATGGCTTTGTTGCGTATCTTCGTCAACACTTCAATAGCCGACTTGGGCAAGTCGTTCTCCATGTGTTCCTTTGCTTGTTTCCACAGGGAATCAAAGGTCTGCGCGCTAGCTGCCAAACTCATCAGCAGGCATAGCGAAAATAGCAGTATCTTCTTCATAGCAAGAAATGATTTTTATGTTCTCTGATTGCAAAATAAAGCATTTTATGTCAGTTAGGGCTCTTGGGGGATGTTATTTTTTCTAAAAACAAAAAAATCTGGCGGTTATCTCACGACAGCCGCCAGAAGTTTCTTATATTTTTTTGCTTTGTGACAGTTATAAAGACTATCCCATGCCAATATCTCAATACTTATGCTCATCTTCGTGGAGTTCCTCGGCAGAGAGCTTTTTCTTGTCGATGGCGCGCCACGCAAAGAATATGTAGCCGAGCACGAAGGGGATGATGAGCGAAACCCATGCCATAGTGCGCAGAGTGAACTCGCTGGAACAGCTGTTCTGCAGCGTGAGCGAGCTCTGGAGGTCAGCGGTGGAGGGATAGTACGCCGTGCCGTTCCAGGCTGCAAGAAGCAGCAGCGAGACAACGGTGATGACGGTGCCTATGCCAGCAGGCCAGATGCCGCGAATGTAGGTCTTGCTCCAGATGGTGCGCCCTATGCCGTAGAGAACAAGCACCACGCCTACAAGGAACGCTATGGCAACATACCACATGTCAAGAAGATTGTGAAAATACTTGTAGGGCTCCAAGGAAACAACTCCTGCAGCGTCGACAGCAAAGCCGTCCTTGGTGAACACATGGCCCAGGAAGGCAAGGAAGAATAGCAGAAAGAGCCCTGCAGTGCCTACGAGACGCACGCTGCCGCGCGAGCGGAGGTTTTCGTCGTCCACATTATTTATTATATATAGTAACCCAAGGGTACGCACAAGGAAGAATACGGCAAAGCCCATCACCCAGTTCCATGGATTGAAAAGGGCATCGAGACCATGCCAGGAGTTTGCCCATCGGCTGATGACGGGACCAGTTTCCTCAAGACCGCCAATGGCACCTTTGCTCACGAAGAAGGCTGCACCCGTGAAGAAAGTGGCTACAGCTGCGCCCACAAGGAAAGGACCGAAGAAACCGTTGATTACCAAAAACCAGCGATACGTGTTCTTGCCGAGAGTGTTGCCCGGCTTAGACTGATATTCGTAGGCTACAGCCTGAAGCACGAAAGACGCCAAGATGAGCATCCAAACCCAGTAGGCTCCGCCGAAACTCGTGCTGTAGAACAGGGGAAAACTGGCGAAAAAGGCACCGCCAAAGGTCACCAGAGTGGTGAAGGTATATTCCCACTTACGCCCGGTAGAGTTGATGACGAGTTGGCGCTCTTCTTCAGATCTGCCAAGAGAAAAGATGAGCGAATTGGCTCCCTGTACAAACATAAGGAAAACTAGCAGCCCAGCAAGCAGAATGACCAGGAAACACCAGTAGTGCTGAAGAAATTCGTAGGTTATCATATATTATTAGACTTTTAGGTTTTTATAGTTGTAGGTTAGGATTGTTTCAATGTAAATACATGTCCTGTCAGGGGCGAAGATAGCATAATTTGAGCATAAGTAGAAACATTACATTCATTTTTGTCAGAAAAATCATATCTTTGCATTTGAAATTCCAAAAAACTCTAATTCATGAAGATAGCACTTATAGGCTACGGAAAGATGGGGCACATGATTGAAGAAATAGCCCTGAGCCGCGGACACGAAATAGTAAGCATCATAGACATTAATAACCCCGAGGAATTTGAGAGCGAGGCTTTCGGCAGTGCCGACGTAGCAATAGAGTTCACCTCGCCTACAGCCGCCTACGACAACATACGCCGCGCCTTCAGCAGAGGCGTGAAAGTGGTCAGCGGCTCTACTGGCTGGCGCAAAGACCACGAACAGGACGTGAAAGACCTCATAGACAAAGGCAACACTCTGTTCTGGGCGAGCAACTTCAGCCTGGGCGTGGCTATATTCAGCGCCGTAAACAAGTATCTGGCGCGAATAATGAACAACTTCCCACAATATGACGTGCAGATGGAAGAGACTCACCACATACACAAGCTCGACGCACCAAGCGGAACAGCCATTACACTGGCAGAAGACATCTGCAAAGAGATAGAACGCAAGTCGCAATGGGTGAAAGGCAACGTGGTGGATTGCAAAGGAAACCCATTCGGCAGCCAAGACGCTGTAGTGAGCCGGGAAGATACTCCTGCAAACGCGCTGAGGATAGACTCAAAGAGAATTGACGAAGTTCCGGGAATACACACTATTACCTACGACTCCGAAGCCGACCTTATACAGATAAGCCACAGCGCACACAGCCGTAAAGGCTTTGCCCTCGGCGCCGTGTTGGCGGCAGAATTTTGTGCAGACCACTGCGGACTGCTCACCATCTCTGATATGTTTGACTTTTAACGATAGAAATAATGACTGAGAAAAATACCAACAAAGAGAAAAAGCCCAACTTCGTAAAGGCTACTCTTTACATTTTCCTTTTCCTGCTATTCTGCTACTGGGTAGGTTCGTGGTGGGGACTCATTGTGGTGCCTTTCATCTTCGACGCCTATGTAACACGCAAAATAAAATGGGGCTGGTGGAAGAATCTGAAGAACAAAACAGCACGCTCCATCATGGCATGGGTCGATGCTATAGTCTTCGCCCTCGTTGCCGTGTATTTTCTCAACCAGTTCTTCTTCCAAAACTTCGTCATTCCCTCTTCGTCGCTGGAAAAGACGCTACTTACAGGCGACTACCTGCTCGTGTCGAAGCTAAGCTATGGTCCGCGCATCCCTCAGACGCCTCTATCCATGCCTATGGTGCAACACACTCTGCCCATAATAAACACAAAGAGCTATCTGGAACATCCGCACTGGGACTACCGCAGAGTGAAAGGACTTGGAAAGGTGGAACTCAACGACATTGTTGTTTTCAACTACCCTAGCGGCGACACCGTAGCTACGAAATACCAGAACCAGGACTTTTACCGCATGGTATATCAGATTGGCGACGGACTGATGGCTCAACTCTCTGGCGAAACGCCGCCTTCGCTCACTCTGCGCCCAAGCATGAGCTACGAAGAGCAGCAAAAAACCTACCGCCTCATCTACGAGGCTGGCAGAAGCTATATAAATCAAAGCCCTGAAGAATTTGGCGACGTCGTAGCACGCCCCACAGACCGCCGCGAGAACTACGTGAAGCGCTGCGTGGGACTTCCCGGTCAATGGCTGAGAATAAAGGACAACGTTATATATCTGGACGGCAAAGCCAACCGCGAGCCAGACAATTCGCAATATGTATATAAGGTAACCTTCAACTCTGCCCTGCCCGACGACATGAAACGCGAGCTGGGCATCACCAACGAAGACCTTGAAAACCCCATACCCGAAACACCCGGCACATACATAATGCCACTGACGCGCAAAACTCTTGAAGCTTTCCGCGCCGACAAGCAACTTGTGCAGAACATTGAGCCATATCCGGCAGCCTCCGACTGGCTCTATCCGCAAAACATGTCTAAGAACTGGACGACGGCTGATTACGGTCCGGTGTGGATTCCCAAGCGCGGCAAGACAAAACTGCTCTCGCTGAGGGAACTGCCTATCTACGAGCGCTGCATCAGAGTGTACGAAGGAAACAAACTGGAAGTTAAGGGCGGAAAGATATATATCAACGGAAAAGAAACCGACCGCTACACCTTCAAACTTGACTACTACTGGATGCAGGGCGACAATCGCGACCTGAGCGCCGACTCGCGTTTCTGGGGATTTGTTCCCGAAGACCACATCGTAGGTAAGCCGCTGTTTATATGGCTCTCGCTTGACCCAGACTATGGCTGGGCTGACGGACACGTACGCTGGAACAGAATTTTCAAGAACGTAAACAAGATTCAGTAAGCATCTCCTCTCATGGAAATACTCCTTTCTACGGCATACATGGCACCCATACAGAGCTATGCCCGCATTTTTCGTACCCCTGTTGCTTGGGAGGAGCGCTGCGAGAGTTTTCTGAAACAAACCTACCGCAACCGCTGCATCATTCTTTCTGCCAACGGTCCACTGACACTATCCATACCCGTAGTGCATAGCGGGTCCAACGTGCCTATATCCGAAATCAGAATAAGCGAGCAGGGAAACTGGCAGCGCCACCATTGGTATTCCATAGTAAGTGCCTACGACAAAAGCCCGTATTTTGAGTATTATGCCGACGAGTTTATTCCTTTTTTTGAAAAGAAGTGGGAGCTTTTGGCAGACTTTAATGCTGCCATACGCGACACCGTCCTACGCTTGCTCGGAATTGAGGCGAAGATAAAAAACACCACGGAATACGCAAAGGACTTTCAAGGCGAAGACTGCCGCGACCTCATAAGTCCGAAGAGACCTCTTGCCGACGACAGCCGCTTTGTCCCACAGCCCTATTGGCAGGTATTCCGCCACAAGTTTGGCTTTGTGCCCGGACTAAGCATAATAGATTTGCTTTTCAACATGGGACCAGAGAGCCGCCTCATACTTCGCGACAGCCTTCGCATACAATAGAAAGCCCGCCAGATGCTTGCGGCTTTCTATTTTTTTTGTTGTGACTATAAGAAACTCCAGCCTAAAGCCACTAATCCTCGCGTTCTGAATCGAGAATGCTATACCAATCGTCTTTCTCCAGCATCCGGCGACGCTTGGCATACTTTGTCTGGGGGACAGCGTTGTCGTTTTCTCGTTCAAAATCCTCATGCTCGGCAGCTGCCTGCAGGCGAGGGTCTTCATAATAATCGTTCTGCATGGCAATGAGATTTTTTAGGTAGTTAAGTTTAGAAGTGGAAATGAAGGTTGTTTTCAGAGGTTTTCGCCCTGCTGCAAAGCAAAGCCAGGAATTCCTTCTTCCACTGCAAGCGAAAGTTGCAACATTTGTTTCTAACGGCAAATTTTTTACAACATTTTAACATTTTATAGCCAATTTCACCACTCTCTCTGACTATTACAAGATTTTCTTACTATTTTTGCGGACTGACAAGATGCGCACACGCATACGTATTATATAGGTATGCGCAGAACTACAACTTGACAAAAACATAATACAGGATATGAAGCAATACAAACTTCTGAACAATCTCTTTGGCTGGATGACTTTTATCATCGCCGCAGCCACTTACTGCCTGACGGTAGAGCCTTCGGCAAGTTTCTGGGACTGCCCGGAATTTATCTCCACAGCAGCAAAGCTTGAAGTAGGCCACCCACCTGGAGCTCCCTTCTTCATGCTTACGGGTAACCTTTTCACTCAGCTGACGGGCGACCCCACACAAGCTGCCTACATGGTCAACATCATGTCGGCACTCCTCTCTGCCCTATGCATACTCTTCCTTTTCTGGACCATAACACACCTGACGAGGATGCTCATATGCAAAGACGGCAAGCCCGAAACTTGGGGACAGATAGTGACCATTCTCGGCGCCGGACTGGCAGGAGCACTGGCATACACATGGAGCGACACCTTCTGGTTCAGTGCCGTTGAGGGCGAGGTTTATGCCTACAGCTCTATGTTTACGGCTCTCGTCTTCTGGCTCATTCTCAAATGGGAAGACCATGCCGACGAGCCTCACAGCGACCGCTATCTGGTACTCATCTTCTACCTTACGGGGCTTTCCGTTGGCGTGCACCTGCTCAACCTGCTCTGCTTGCCAGCCATAGCTCTTGTGTATTACTACAAGAAGAATCCTCAAGCCAACCTAAAGGGCTCTCTTGTTGCCCTTTGCGTAGGTTTCCTCCTTGTGGCAGCAGTGCTCTACGGCGTGGTGCCTGGCATCGTGAAGGTTGGCGGATGGTTTGAGCTGTTCTTTGTGAACTGGATGGGACTGAGCTTCAACACAGGCATGATAGTCTATATCCTGCTGCTTGTAGCTATAGTAGTAGCCGCCATCTGGAGTTCGACGGAGAAGAACCGCACTCTGACAAACATTCTCTACACCTGCTCTGTCGGTATGCTCGGCATACCCTTCATCGGCAAAGGTGCCCTTTCGATAGTTGTAGGTCTGGCTCTCCTTGCCCTGCTCTACTACCTGCTACAATGGAGAGTGAAAGGCGGAGAACACCTCATCCGCAAGCGCCTGCTCAACACCTCGCTGCTCTGCATGCTAATGCTCATGATAGGCTACAGCAGCTATGCTGTAATTGTCATTCGCTCTGAAGCCAATCCTCCCATGGACCAGAACTCCCCCGAGGACATCTTCTCGCTGGGCAGCTACCTGAGCCGCGAGCAGTATGGCAACACTCCGCTCTTCTACGGCCAGGCTTTCTCTTCGCAGCCCACAGGCACAAAGAAGAAAGACGTTTGGCACCGCAAGGAGAAGACAACGGCTGGCGAGCCCGACACCTACGAACCTGTGAGCGAGGTCGAGGCTCTGGAATATCCGTCAAGCCAAAAGATGCTCTTCCCTAGAATATATTCCAGTTACCACGAGCAAGCCTACCACGACTGGCTGGGAGGCGACATCACCATGCATGACGCTGAATTTGAATACGAAGGCAACACCTACATAGGCGAGATGCCCTCGCAGATGGACAATCTGCGTTTCTTCCTCTCCTATCAGGTCAACTTCATGTACTGGCGCTACTTCATGTGGAACTTTGCAGGTCGCCAGAACGGCTATCAGAGTAACGGCGAGAAGGAACACGGCAACTGGATAACAGGAATATCCTTCATCGACAACCTGATGTACGGCGACCAAAGCCTCTTGCCCGACGAGCTGAAGGAAGACAAGGGGCGCAACGTATTCTTCTGTCTGCCTCTGCTGCTCGGACTCATCGGACTCTTCTGGCAAGCCTACCGCGGCGAGAAGGGCGTGCAGCAGTTCTGGATAGTATTTTTCCTCTTCTTCATGACAGGACTCGCCATTGTTCTCTACCTCAATCAGACACCTCAGCAGCCGCGTGAGCGCGACTATGCCTATGCCGGCTCGTTCTATGCCTTCTGCATTTGGATAGGACTTGGCGTGGCAGCTTTGGCAGAATTTTTCTCTCGCCTCTTGTCGAAGGCTAAGGAGAAAGCCACCTTCGCTCTCCCAGCAAGTATCTGCGCTGCAGTACTGGGTATCCTCGTGCCGCTGCAAATGGTGAGCCAGACATGGGACGACCACGACCGCAGCGAACGCTATGCATGCCGCGACTTCGGACTGAACTATCTCAACACCATGCCCGAGAAGCTTGCCGACGGCACACCTGCCAACCCCATAATCTTCTCCAATGGCGACAACGACACCTTCCCTCTCTGGTACAACCAGGAAACCGAGGGCAAGCGAACCGATGCCCGTGTGTGCAATCTGGAATATCTCAACACAGAGTGGTACACCGACCAAATGGTACGTCCCGCCTACGACTCGCCGCCTCTCCCCATAGCCTGGGAGCGCTATCAGTATGTTGACGACGGACGTCACAGCTATTTCCACATCCGCGACGAGAAAGCCCAGCTTGATGCCCTGAAGAAAGATAACCCCAAGATAGACCCATACGACCTGAAATGGCTCATGGACAACTATGTACGCACCAAGGGCTACTTCCCCACCGACTCCGTAACGCTCTCGGTGAACAAGCACAACGTCATCAACCAAGGCATATTACTGCCTGCTGGCAAAGACAGCATCCCCGACCGCATAAGCATCTCACTGAAGTGGGCTGCCAGCCGCGGCGGAATGACGCGCAGCCAGGTGATGATTTACGAAATGCTTGCCCGCAACGACTGGAAGCGCCCCATCTATATGTCTGTCACTCTCGGCATGGACAACTATGCAGGCTTGCAGGACTTCCTCGTGCTTGAGGGTCTGGCATATCGCATCACTCCGTTCAACCGCGGCATGGGCACGATGGACACAGAGAAGATGTACGACAACATGCTCAACCGCTTCAGCTATGGCAACGTGGCAGCAAAGGGCATTTTCCTCGACGAGACAAATATGAAGATGTGTCTCACTCACCGACGTATGTTCCTCATGCTCGCTCAGCGCCTGATAGCCGAGGGCAAGAATGAGGAAGCTCTCAAGGCTCTACGTAAGTGCAACGAAGTTCTCCCAGCCGAAAACATTCCCTACGAAACCGACGACGCAGAGTTTGCACAGATATGGCTCGACGCGGGCGACAAAGTTCAGGCTGCCAACGTGGCTCGCGAGGTGGCACGCCAGAACAGCCAATACCTCACGTGGCTCAACTCCCTGAGCTATGAGTCCCTGAGCATATATCCCACCACCTGCGCACGTCTGCTCCAGCGCCTCT
>JAFYFI010000059.1 GCA_017543785.1 Alloprevotella sp. | reverse complement strand
TATGTGCCGTGAAGGAGTGCTAATGAGTGGCGGTTCGTTCTTTGTCTCATGTTGTCGATGTGTCTCAGTCAACTTTGGCAGTGGCTCTGAAGCATATGACATAACAACCATTGAAATCTTAGAAGAATAAGATGGAACGATAAGGTATGAAAAAGGGGTATAGCAAAGATGTAGTCGTCTTGTTGGATAGCTACACGATGGAAGAAAAAGCCCGTTTCTCTTCTGCGACTGAAGCTGCTGAGAAACTGAAACTGTCTGTTAACACGATACGCGTCGCATTAAGTCGCAATATCTCCGCGTATGACTGCTACTTTGTATATAGCCGGAATTTAAAAACCTTTCGCCCCGAGCATCGTTGCTGGAGGCGAGTAAGAGGGATTAAAAGTTCTGACGAACTGAAAAGAATTCTAAACAATTAAAGAAAAGGATATGAGAGTATATATTAGTGGAAAAATCGGCGAAGAGACTCCGAGTCCGGAGACACTTGCCAAGTTCAAGAAGGCCGAGGACATGCTGAAAGGCAAAGGTTACCAAGTATTCAACCCTACGACCAGCGGATATGGTGCTTATGCGGAAGAGTTTGTTAGGAACTACAACAAGTGCCTTCCGGAGAACATGTGTAAAATTGAGTGGTATGACAAGATACTGTTGATGGATCTTGATGCCGTGGCCACGTGCCATGCAATATATATGCTGGATGACTGGGAAAACTCTCCAGGTGCCAATACGGAATACAGTTACGCTATGGCCATAGGGAGAAAAATATTCTTTCAGAGCAAAGAAGACGCAGCTGTCTATCGAAATGACAGAAATGAGACAATTGAGGAAGTTTGGCTGCCAATAGAATAAAAGAAATAGAGCTATGAAAAAGATCAGCGAAGATTTAAATCCCAAATGCGAGAAAATATCGCAGGAATCGTACGACTACCTGTTCAAGGTGTCAGCCCAAGCCGAAAGTCTGGCGTGGGACATGCATCTACTGGCCAAATATCTGGGTAAAGACAGCGCTACAGGCTATGAGGGTCATATATGGCTTCAAAATATGGACGCACGTGTCGATGCAATCTCTGACGAAATAGTAAATACGATTAACCTACTCGAGGACGAAGACAAAACACCACAATGAAAATACCCCCCCCGTTATACGTAGTAACCGGACTGTGGCACGGCAGAAAGCGAGAGGCCATCAGCCTACCCTGCAGCCGTCTGAAGGCCGTAGAGCTGAGAGATTGGACGCGTCAGACGTTCCAGAACGTCAGCGTGTATGTCGACATTCAGATAAGGGAAGTGGCAAAGCTATGAACAAGGATTCCGAACTATGGGTTATCACTTCCCGCAATCGGCTGACGGGCGAGGATTACGTCATATCTTCACCCATGGGGAAAGAGCAGGCGCTGAGACTGATGAAGCAGCAGAAGAGAAAGAACCATTCCCACTCGAGCTGGAGCAGGCTGAAGGTAGTCCCTGCAATTCGAGAAGGAAACCTGTTTTGATGTATTTTGATAGAAAGAAACAGTAGTGTATTTTTGCAGACGTTTTACTGCGATATGTTTAAAGAAATATGGGAAACGATTTAATTCAGCGTATCTTTGATGCCACCAATGGAGGTCTGGATATTATCCTGGACTACTATCCTCAGGCGGAGGCGGCATCGCAGAAAAAGGGTGTCAAGTTCAAGATTAGAGAGAGTGAGCGCACAGCCAGTGCTTCCCTTCGATTGAAGGACGGCAAATGGAGAGTTACGGACTTTGGCGGTACCGGCCACGAGATGGATGCAATTGAGGTATGCAAGCTCGAGGAACGCATCCAGTGGACCAGTGAGGCCGTAGCCCTGCTGGCACAGCGTTACGGCAT
>JAFYFI010000058.1 GCA_017543785.1 Alloprevotella sp. | reverse complement strand
TGCTGCCAAATGTTTACGAGTTTCCATCATTCCATATTTAGCGAAACAAAGTTACGAAGAAATCTTGAATAAGCCCTTTCTGTACTCCCTTGGCGTTACGCCTTTCATACGGAAGAAAAAGCGTCCGAAGGTGGTAGAGTCGGCATAGTTGATTCTTTCGGCGATTTCGTCGATGCTCAAAGAGGTGCTTTCAAGCAGCCAGATGGATTCCATCAGAAGCAATCGGTTGATGTACTCCACGACGGTCCTCCCTGAGACCTGCCGGACTGCACGGGAAAGATAGGTGGGCGTGACGTTCAAGGCATCGGCGTAGAATTCTATGCCGTGCTCACGGACAAAATGTTTCGGAAGCAAGTCCATGAAATTCATGAACAACTCTTCAGTCCTTTTCCAAGAACCGCCGCGCTTAGTCTGTTTGGAAAGAATTGATGAAAGATCCATCAGGAAGACTGCGTACAGATTCCCAAGCATTTCCTCTCGCATGGGATTCTCAGAGACAAGGTATTCCCCGGCCATACGAATCAAGGAGCTGAGTCGTACGCTTTCTTCATGTGAAATACCAACAACAGGTTGACGCATCTCGAAGATTGGAAGCAGGGCTGAACGCACAGCATTTCGGATAGATGGAGTTTCCGCGGTAAAGGATTCGTCGGCTACAAGACAAAGGCAGACATAATCTTCTGACGCTTCTTTTACACGGATAGGAAAACCCGGCATATAGACAAACAAGTGGTTTCTTTCTATCGTTATCTCCCGTCCGTTGTAAAGAAGAGTGGAAGAGCCTCTCAAAATAATTATAAAACCATATGCGGCTACCGTTCCGGGCAGCGTATTCGTACGCATATACGTCTCCTTGTCAGCCTCAAAACATAAAAATCTGCCTTCCCAATCCATATAACTGGACTTTCCGTATTGCCACAACCAAGTATCTGAAATAGAATACATATCGCCTTTGTCTCATATTAAGCTGAGCAAAGATACATAAAATTATAAAGATTGTTTCGTATCTATCGGTTTTTGTTTCGTTTTGCTCGCATATTCTCCCGGGTAATGCAGTAACTTTGCATTGTTAACAGATTATTCATCAAAACCCAATAATGTTATGACAAAAGAAGAAGCATTGAAACAGTTCGCCTATCTTGGCGCAGTATGGTTTGGCAACAGCAAACAGCATTTTGCTTACTCGGCCTACAACCGCCTTCATGGCTGGAACAAACTGGCCGACAAATGGAAGGAAGAAGCCGAAGAAGAGTGGGACGAAGCCGAGGAAGTTCTGAACCGCCTGGTTGAACTTGGCTGCAAGCCCGCTGACCTGCAGGAGGCCATGAAGACGCAGGAGTTCCCCTTCTATGACGACCCGAAGCAGCAGATTGAGTCGGACTATGAGCCCAATGCCGTCAAGATATTGAGCGAGTTGGCAGAGGCTTTCAACGATGACTATCCCACCAAGAAACTCATCGAGAAATGGATTGACGACGAGAAGGACCACATGGCTTGGGAGGCACAGTACCTCAACTATATCGACAAGCTGGGTTACGAGAATTTCCTCACCGCCATGATGTAATACGTTGAACATTGAACGTTATGAAAGAACAAGTATTACAGGCCATGCGCGAGGCTGGCAAGCCCGTCTCGGCAAGCGAGGTTACAAAGGCATTAGGCGCTGACCGTAAGGAAGTTGACAAGGCTTTTACCGAGTTGAAGAAAGAGGGTGCCATTGTGTCGCCCGTCCGCTGCAAATGGGCTCCCGCAGAATAACAAAGGACGTTGCATTAGTATTATCAAGCGGTGGTGCGAGAGGCCTTGCCCATATCGGTGCTATTGAGGAACTGGAGGCGCAAGGCTATCGCATCACCTCTATTGCAGGCTGTTCGATGGGAGCACTCATCGGAGGAGTCTATGCGGCAGGAAAACTCGAGGATTTCCGTGAGTGGATGAAGACCGTTGACCGCAAGAAGATGCTGGAGCTAACGGACTTCTCGTTGAGTCTGAATCATATTGCAAAGGGCTCGCGCATCCTCGAAGCTATCATGGAGTTCGTACCTGATATGCCTATCGAAGACCTGCCGATACCCTATTGTGCCGTAGCGACTGACTTGAAAGCCGGGCATGAGGTCGTGTTCAGCAAGGGCAGTCTCTTCGACGCCATCCGAGCCAGCATCTCTCTGCCGTCTTTCTATGAGCCAGTACATCGCAATGGTATGATACTCATTGACGGTGGTGTGACAAACCCCATACCGCTGAATCGTGTGGTACGGCACGAGGGCGATATTCTGGTTGGTGTTGACGTGAGTGGACATGACTACAAAAAACAGTCAGAAATCCAGCAAGAACTGGTAGAAAAACGCAAGCGCAGCACTTCCTTGTCGCAGCAGATACTCAACAAGCTGATACCCGACAATCTCGAGTTCAACCACTACACATTGCTTTCGCGAGTCAGTTCGCTGATGATTCGCCAAAACTCCATTCTTATGGCTCAACTGATGAAGCCCGACGTACTTGTTGACATCCAGATGAG
>JAFYFI010000057.1 GCA_017543785.1 Alloprevotella sp. | reverse complement strand
TGCAACTATGTCGATGGACGCGCCGTACCAGCTTCACACACTACCCCCGACCCCATAAGCCTCAATGAACTGCTGGGCGAAATGGTCGAGGCAGGGTGCGAATATGCCTTCATGGAATGCAGCTCACACGCTATCCACCAAAAGCGCATTGGCGGACTGGAGTTTGCCGGGGGCATATTCACAAACCTTACGCGCGACCACTTAGACTATCACAAGACTTTCGAAAACTATCGCGATGCGAAAAAACTCTTCTTCGACAATCTCTCGCGCGAAGCTTTCGCCATTATAAATGCCGACGACCGCAACGGTAGCGTCATGGTGCAAAACTGCGCTGCTGCCGTACGCACTTATTCCACTCGTACGATGGCAGATTTCAAAGGGCGCATCCTGGAGGAGTCGCTCGAAGGAATGCTGCTCGACATCGACAAGGTGGAAGTGGCAGTGCACTTCGTGGGACGATTCAATGTTTCGAACCTGCTTGCTGTTTACGGAGCTGCCATCATGCTGGGCAAGGCGAAAGAGGAAGTCCTCTGCGTTCTTTCCTCCCTGCGCCCTGTCAACGGACGCTTCGAGACTATACGCTCGCCCAAGGGCTTCAGTGCCATAGTTGACTATGCGCATACGCCCGACGCCTTGGAAAATGTGCTGACGGCGATAAACGAAATAGTGAAGGGAAAAGGCAACGTAATCACCGTTTGCGGTGCTGGTGGCAACAGAGATAAAGGCAAGCGTCCGCTTATGGCAAAAGAGGCAGCACGACGTAGCGACCGGGTTATCATCACGAGCGACAATCCTCGCTTTGAAGACCCGCAGGACATCATATCCGACATGCTCGCAGGGCTCGACGAGGCTGACAGGCAAAAGACCTTGGCAATAGCCGACCGCAGAGAGGCGATACGCACTGCGGCTATGCTGGCGCAGCCAGGCGACGTGATACTCGTGGCAGGAAAAGGACATGAGCCTTATCAGGAAATAAAAGGCGTGAAGCACCATTTCGACGACCACGAAGAGATAAAGGCAGCCTTCGGCATCTGAGCCGTGGCAAAAAAATGCAGTTTCATCGAATAAACCAGTAATATGTTATACTATCTTTTCCGTTTTTTTGAAGAGTATGGCTTGCCAGGCTCAGGAATGTGGAGCTACATCTCCTTCCGTGCCTTGCTAGCCCTGATGATAGCGCTTGTAGTGTCGGCATGGTTTGGCGAATATTTCATAAAATGGATGAAACGCCACAACATAAGCGAGGTTCAGCGCGATGCTACCATTGACCCGTTTGGAGTGAAGAAGCTCAACGTCCCCTCCATGGGCGGCATAATAATCATTGTTTCCATTCTCATACCCACCTTGCTTCTGGGACGCTTGAGGAACATTTATATGATTCTCATGATTGCCTCGACCATCTGGTTTGGACTCCTGGGCTTTGCCGACGACTATATCAAGATTTTCAAAAAGAACAAGGACGGACTGCCCGGTAAGTTTAAAATCCTCGGTCAGGTCATTGCCGGACTCGCGGTAGGACTTACGCTTTATTTAAGCCCCGACGCCGTGATGCGCGAAAATATCACCACACAGAACATGGCTGGCACTACCGTCGTGGTGCACAAGAGTGAACCTGTGAAATCTACGAAGACGACCATACCTTTTATTAAGGGAAATAATTTCGACTATGCTCAAGTGACATCGTTCCTCGGCGAGCACAAGCAAACGGCTGGTTGGATTCTCTTCGTGCTTGTAACTATCTTCGTGATAACTGCCGTGTCGAACGGTGCAAACCTCAACGATGGCATGGACGGTATGGCGGCAGGCAACTCGGCGATAATTTGTATTGCCTTGGGCATACTGGCGTATGTGTCGGGACACTTGCAGTGGGCTGGCTACCTAAACATCATGTTCATACCAGGCTCGGAAGAACTCGTGATATTCATCTGTGCCATGGTGGGAGCCTTGATAGGATTCTTGTGGTACAACGCCTATCCAGCGCAGATATTTATGGGTGATACCGGCTCGCTCACCATTGGCGGACTCATCGGCGTAATGGCTATCATCATCCACAAAGAACTGCTTCTGCCTCTGCTATGCTTCATCTTCTTTGTGGAGAGTCTGAGCGTGATTCTGCAGGTGGAATACTTCAAGCTTGGAAAGAAAAAAGGCCGCAAACAAAGAATCTTTAAGCGCACCCCTATCCACGACAACTTCCGCGTGCTGCCAGAGCAGCTGGAAAAAGGCTGCTCCTATATGTTCCCCAATTGGCCGCAAGGAGCTTGGCATGAGTCAAAGATAACCGTGCGCTTTTGGATTACGACAATCTTGCTGGCTGCGGCAACCATAATAACGCTGAAAATACGATGAACACAGATAAAACACAAAAACGCCTCGTTGTTCTTGGTGCTGCCGAGAGCGGAGTAGGAGCTGCCATTCTTGCACAGCAGAAAGGCTACGACGTCTTTGTCTCGGATATGGGCGAGATAAAGGAGTCGTACAAGACTATGCTCATGGAGAGCAACATAGACTTCGAGGAACGCCATCATACCGAAGAACTCATCCTCAATGCCGACGAGATAGTGAAAAGTCCGGGCATACCCGACACCGCTCCTATGGTGGCTAAGGCTAAGGCAAAGAATATAAACATCATCAGCGAGATAGAATTTGCCGGACGCTATACTAACTCGCATATGATTTGCATCACGGGTAGCAACGGCAAGACAACAACGACGTCGCTCATCTACCACATCCTGAAAAAAGCAGGCTACAACGTAGGTCTTGCAGGAAACATAGGTCACAGCCTGGCTCTTCAAGTGGCTAGGCAACCGTCCGACTGGTATGTGATAGAGTTGTCGTCGTTCCAGCTGGACAACATGTACGACTTCAAAGCCGACATTGCCGTTCTGCTCAACATTACCCCCGACCATCTGGACCGTTACGACTTCCAGATGCAGCGCTATGCCGATTCTAAGCTACGCATACTCCAGAACATGGGACCTGACGACAGTTTCGTCTATTGGATGGAGGATAAATATATTTCAGAAGGTGTGAGCCGCTTGAAACCGCAGTGCAAAATGCTCGGATTTACCGATGAAATAGCGGAAAATACTGCTTCATATACCACTGATGACAAGTTCCACTTCATACGTCCGCTCCACATAGAATTTCCTCTGTCAGTTCTTTCCATCTTTGGCAAGCACAACCATAGAAATGCGCAGGCAGCAACCTTGGCTGCACTTTCTGCCGGGGTGGAACCCGACATTATATGTTCGGCTTTGTCCGATTTCCCTGGTGTGGAGCACCGTTTGGAAAAAGTGGAAAAGGTGGACGACGTTTGGTATATCAACGACTCAAAGGCAACAAACGTAGATGCGTGCCTTTGTGCCCTTAAGAGTATGTTTCGCCCCGTTGTGCTCATCGTAGGCGGACGCGACAAGGGAAATGACTATACTGTTCTCTACGATATCATAAGAGAAAAGTGCCGTGGCTTGGTGTATCTTGGCGCCGACAACAGGAAACTGCACGAGTCATTCGACAGCCTCGGACTTCCCGTTGCCGATACCAACAACATGAAAGACTGCGTGGAGAAATGTGCTGAGATGGCTCAGCCGGGAGATGTGGTCTTGCTAAGCCCCTGCTGTGCAAGTTTCGACCTGTTCCATAACATGGAAGATCGCGGAGAACAATTTAAGCAGCAAGTAAGGAATAGGATGAAGTAAAAAAAACATTAGGGAAAACGCGATGAAATCGAGTCAAATATTCAAGGGTGACAAGGTGATATGGGTCATTTTCTTTTTCCTCTGTATCATCTCTTTGGTGGAGGTATTCAGTGCCGCCAGCACCCTGTCGTATAAGTCGGGTAGTTTCTGGTCTCCGTTTATAAAGCAAGCCTGTTTCCTTGCCTTGGGAACGCTGGTGGTGGTAGGCGTACACAACATACCGTGTCGCTTCTTCAAGGTGATTCCGATTTTCTTCCTCCCTGTTTGTTGCATCCTGCTCTTAGTGACCTCATTCTTCGGCGGTTCTACAAACGACGCCGCGCGATGGATAGAGTTCGGTGTGCTTAGGTTCCAGCCCTCTGAGTTAGCCAAAGGCGCTGTCATCACGTCAGTGGCGCTCATCCTGGCACGCATGCAGCGGAAAGATGGCGCTGACCCTCGTGCCTTCAAGTATATAATGTGGATAACGGGTATTTTCTTTTTGCTCATATTCACCGAAAACCTCTCTACGGCAGCACTCCTTTTCGGCGTGGTGTTTCTGATGATGTTCATAGGACGTGTTCCGCTTATATTGCTCGGAAAATTGGTAGGAATACTCTTCGCCATGCTTTTGTTCGTGGTGCTCATCATAAAGGTTGTCCCTAAGGATAGCGCCGTCTTTGAACTCCCGGGTCTGCACCGCCTTTCTACGTGGAAGGCGCGACTGGAGAAGCACAGCAACGACAAGGAACTCTCGGCGGCAGAATTTGATGTAGAGAACAATGCACAGGTGGCGCATGCCAATATAGCCATCGCATCGAGCAAAATAAGAGGCAAAGGACCAGGCAACTCCATAGAGCGCGACTTCCTCAGTCAGGCATTCTCCGATTTTATCTTTGCCATAGTGATAGAAGAACTTGGCATCTTCGGAGCCATAGGCGTCGTGCTGCTCTACGTCTGGCTGCTATTCAGGGCGGGGCGCATAGCGAGTAGGTGCGAGAGAAACTTCCCGGCATTCCTGGTCATGGGACTCGCCTTGCTGCTCGTCTCGCAGGCTGTGCTGAATATGATGGTTGCTACCGGGCTCTTCCCCGTGACGGGTCAGCCATTGCCGCTCATAAGCCGAGGCGGAACGTCAACACTCGTAACTTGTGCTTACATAGGCATGATGCTCTCCGTCAGCCGCTACGCACGCAGCGCAAAAGAGCACAGCGACCCCTTTGTGGCAGAGGGCGAGAGCATCAAGGGAGTGGTGAGACAAGACGAAAAGGTGGCAGAGGCAGAGATTGTGGAAGAGGAGCCTGTTGCAGAGGAAAAGGAAGTGACTCAGGAAGTCTCTTTTGAGGTTTAAAAGTCAAAAATATTCCTTTTTTAGAAAAAAATCGTAAATTTGGCTCTGACAAAAGCTAATAACATATGATTAACAATGTTCATCTTTCTGTTCTTATAGAGCAACAGGCTGCAAAGTATGGCGAGAAAGTAGCACTGCGCTATAGGGACTATGAAAAAAACGCGTGGCAGACGGTGAGTTGGACAGATTTCTCCGCTCAGGTGCTACGCGTTTCTCGCGCTCTGCTCAGCTGTAGCGTTGAGCGCCAAGAGAGAGTAGCTATTTTTTCTCAAAACAAGCCTGAATGTCTCTATGCCGCCTTTGGCTGCTATGGAATAAATGCCGTCACTACACCTTTCTATCCCACAAGCAGCGGCGCTCAGGTAAGCTACATGATGAACGACGCTGAGGTGAGAATACTCTTTGTGGGAGAGCAGCAGCAGTATGACACGGCGATGGATGTAGTCTCGCTCTGTAAGTCTCTGGAACGCATTGTGATATTCGACCGTAGCGTGAAACTTAAAGACGGCGACTCTATCTCTGTCTATTTTGACGAATTTCTGCAGATGGGAGAGACCGACGTCTATGACGCCGAAATGAAAAAGAGAAAAGATGACGCCAAGTTTGAAGACATGGCAGACATCCTATACACCAGCGGCACGACAGGCGATTCGAAAGGCGTCATTCTGACATACAAAATGTATCGCGCAGCTTTCAAAGGCAACGACTCAAACCTGCCCGTTGACGAGAAAGACGTGGTGCTCAACTTCCTGCCACTGACGCATGTGTTTGAACGCGGCTGGGCGTACCTCTGCCTTACGGAAGGTGCAGAGCTGGCGCTTAACCTACGACCTGCCGACGTGCTGACTTCCCTGCAGGAGGTGAGACCTACGTGTATGGCTTCGGTTCCACGATTCTGGGAAAAAGTGTATCAGGGAGTGCAGGAAAAGATTGCTTCAGCCTCGCCCGTACAGCGCAAAATCATGGAGAATGCCCTGGAAACGGGAGTGCGCTACTGGACAGATTATGCTTCAAAGCAAATACCTGCTCCTACAACTCTGCGACTGAAATACAAACTCTACGACAAGACTGTATATAAGGTGCTGCGCAAGACGCTCGGCCTGGATAGAGGTAACTTCTTCCCCACGGCAGGGGCTGCAGTATCTTCCGAAGTAGAGAAGTTTGTGCATGCAGTGGGAATATACATGATGGTGGGCTATGGACTCACGGAGTCAACGGCAACAGTGTCGAATGACAATAAGGACAAGCCCAATACGCTGGGGTCTATAGGCAGACCTATTCCAGAACTTGAAGTGCGCATTGGACCAAACGATGAAATCCTTCTCCGCGGCGACACCATCACTCCGGGATATTATCGCAAAGAAACATCTACCAAGGCTGCCATAGACAGCGAAGGATGGTTCCATACAGGCGATGCAGGATATTTCAAGAATGGCGAGCTCTACATGAAAGAGCGCATCAAGGACCTCTACAAGACCTCCAACGGAAAATACATTGCACCACAACTGATAGAATCTAAACTGACCATAGACCGATTCATAGTGCAGTGTGTGGTCATTGCCGACAAGAGGAAGTTCGTCAGCGCGCTCATCGTTCCTGAATATAAACTTCTGGAAGACTTTGCTCGCGAACATAAAATAAACTATTCCAACCGCGAAGACCTATGCCGCAATCCGGAAATCAATAAGATGATACGCGAGCGCATAGAAACTCTGCAGCAAGACTTGGCAAGCTACGAAAAGGTGAAACACTTCATCCTGCTCAGCGACCCGTTCACTATGGAAAACGGCGAACTGACAAACACCCTCAAGGTGAAGCGCAATGTGGTGTGCAAAAGGTATGCTGAAGACATAGACAATCTCTACGCAGAGGCGGAGAGGAAATACGCTAATAAATAATAGGAAGAACAACAAAACGTGATAACAGCAGAACAACAAAAAGCCCTGTCAGAACGTGTCGAGGCGCTGAGGCGCTATCTGAACATCGATGCCAGGAAAATAGAACTCGAAGAAGAGCAGTTGCGTACTCAGGCTCCCGACTTCTGGGACGATGCCAAGCGGGCTGAAGAACAGATGAAGAAGGTGAAGTCTATCGAGAAATGGATAAATGGCTACAATGAAGCCCGCAACCTTCTCGATGAGCTCAATCTTTCGGTGGAGTTCTATCACGACGAGATGGTCACCGAGGAAGAAGTTGACGCAGCTTATGCCGCCACACTAGAGGCTGTAGAGGCTCTGGAACTGAAAAATATGCTCCGTCAGGAGGAGGACAGCATGGACTGTGTGCTGAAGATAAACTCCGGCGCTGGAGGCACGGAGAGTCAGGACTGGGCACAAATGCTCATGCGTATGTACCTGCGTTATGCTGAGTCACACGGATATCGCACACGTATCTCCAACCTGCAGGAAGGCGACGAAGCTGGCATAAAGACATGCACCATCGAAATAGAAGGCGAGTATGCCTACGGATACCTGAAGAGCGAGAGCGGAGTGCATCGCCTCGTGAGGGTTTCGCCATATAATGCACAGGGAAAGCGCATGACGAGCTTTGCGTCTGTTTTCGCCACACCTCTCGTTGACGACAACATAGAAGTATATGTTGACCCATCAAAAATAAGTTGGGACACATTCCGAAGCAGTGGGGCAGGCGGACAAAACGTGAACAAGGTTGAGACAGGAGTACGCCTCAGATATATGTACACCGACCCCGATACCGGCGAGACGGAAGAAATTCTCATCGAAAACACAGAGAGTCGGAAGCAATTGGAAAATCGTGAGAATGCAATGCGCTTACTTCGTTCCCAACTCTACGACCGCGCTCTGCAAAAGAAAAAAGCTGCACAGGCAAAAATAGAAGCAGGCAAGAAAAAGATAGAGTGGGGAAGTCAAATTCGAAGTTACGTGTTCGATGACCGACGCGTCAAAGACCATCGCACAGGATATCAGACAAGTGATGTCGGCGGCGTGATGGACGGAAAGATAGACGGATTTATAAAGGCATATCTCATGGAGTTTGCCGAAGAACAGGAAAACAACTAAAAAAATGATATCATGAGCAACAAAGGAAAACAACGCAGACAAAAGCGCGAAGCACAGCAAGAGCGTCAAGCTCGTAGAGTAGTAGTAGGGCTCTTCATAGCCCTTGTGGTACTTGGAGTGCTGATGCTTGCTGTGATGTCTGTCATCTAATTCAGACAAAAGAAGATGCCGCTTGAGATAGAGCGAAAATTTCTTGTCGTAGGCGAGTATAAATCGCTTGCGACAGCAAAATCACGCATAGTGCAGGGATATATCTGCAGTGCGCGAGGAAGAACTGTGCGTGTACGGCTTCGCGACGAAAAAGGATACCTCACCATTAAAGGACCCTCTATAAACAACGGACTCACAAGGTACGAGTTCGAGAAGGAAATCACTATCGACGAGGCTCTCTCACTGCTGAAACTTTGCGAACCGGGCATCATTGACAAGGTGCGCTGGCTCGTGCCATGCGGTGAACACATCATCGAAGTAGATGAGTTTCATGGAGACAATGAGGGACTTGTCATGGCAGAGGTGGAACTACAGGACGAAAACGAAACGTTCGAGCGTCCCGGCTTTCTCGGCGAGGAGGTAACAGGCGACAGGCGCTACTACAACTCCAACCTGCGACAGGTGCCCTACAAGGAATGGAAGGACAAATAGACTTTCGCAGGAATTACGACAAAACTACGCCCTCGGGTACTCCCGGAGGCGTAGTTTTTTTATTTACTTGGGCATCATGTTGGGATTATCTCGCGATTAGCGGCTTCCCGAAATCTATCACGGTGCAGTAGCGCCACGTCATGTGAGGCCTTGTGCAGGCACCTACCGCCGAGAAGTCGGGGTTGAGGATGTTTTTCCTGTGTCCCAGCGACTCTACGCCTTCGTCTATAAGCAGGTCGATCACTACTTCCAGTGCGGTGGGGCTGCCATAGGAGCAGTTCTCGCCCAGACGCCCCGCATTGTAGTAGGACCGCACCCTGTCAACGAAGCTTGTGCCGTCGGAGGATTGGTGGCCAGTTATGCCCGTGGAGGACATGTCGTTGGCATGGTGTTCTGCAGCCCTTTGCAGTGCAGGCTCAAACTTAAGCATCTGAAGGTTTGAGACGGCAGCCAAATCGCTCTCCAGGGACGTTACGTAGTAGTCGTTGTCCCCGTCAAGATATGGTGCGACAAACGAGTTCCAGAATTTAGCTCCGTCAAGGCGCGCCAGGTTGCACAGCGTTATGATGTCCTTGTCCATCTGGCTTATGCCCCTTGCGCCGCCGGCAGTGCTGGCCTTTGCTATCTGGGCCTCGGTAAACTGCGTGCCCTCGGCTATTACCTGAGCCGCTGCAGGCAGGAAATACGCTGCAAATGCAATGAACAGAAGTGCTTTCTTCATAGTCATTATTGTAAAAGGGTTAAAATTCTGCGAAGTTTTGCTTTTCAAAAGTATATATTATTTTCTGAAAAAGACAAGAGCTGTTTTTCGTTTTATGCCGATGCGCCGCAACGCCCACTTCCTTTCCGCCCCATTTCACTACCTGAATATGTGAAAATGTAAATCGCAGAAAATAAGTAAGTTCGTCGCACCCTGAAATACACCAAATGTATTTCAAAATACCTCAAATGTATTCGCGGATACCTCAAATGTATTTCAAAATATCTCAAATGTATTTTGACCTGCTCAGAACGTGCTGTTTATGCCAGCTTATCATGAGTGTCGGAAAACACGTCTCAATGGATATCTATTATTTCCGGGAAAACGCCTCGCGCGCATTATATATATAATAATGTATTTCCCCTTTCTTTAATTTTCTGGTTAAAACTTATATTACATGTTTGCCAATGTTACAGGAATTTCATATTTTTGCAGGGAGAATTCAAAAAACATATGCCTATAGACTAAAACAGGACAAAG
>JAFYFI010000056.1 GCA_017543785.1 Alloprevotella sp. | reverse complement strand
TCACTTTTCACTTGTCACTTTTTCAGCGGAGGGAGTTTGAAGTTCTTGAAGATCTCTTCCAGCTCCTCGGGTGTGGCGCGATGGGCGTGAGCTTCTTCACGCGCTCGGCGCTGCTCGGCCTTGATTTGCTGGTCTATCTCGAGGTTCTTGCGCCTGCGTTCCTCGGCTTCGCGTTGCCGTTGTTCCTCGGCTTGCTGCCGCTTTTCTGCCTCTGATAGCTCAGGTTCTATAGGATTATCGTAAGCACCGCTTCGGACCTCCTCGAAATTCTCATCGTGTTTGAACAGCCAGATGACAGTGAACCTTCGTTTGACACCTTTTACCCTGCCATTCAGGAAGTCGCTACGCGCAAGCTTCTCAACAGCTGTTGTCACAACTTTTTTAGACCCGTAAGCATTAACAATACCTTGAATTCTGTGCTGATAGCCAGGCGTGATATAATCAACACGCGGAATAGTGCTTTTGTACTTGTCCAGCGTATTGTTAATCCAGGCAATGAAAGCTGGCCAGTCGATTTTCAGCTCTTGCCTGGAGAGCTCGTTTTGAGGTTCGGCCGAGACAAGAGAAGACGCGTCCTCCTCCTTTTCTCTGTCTTTCTTTATACTTTCTTCTTTGGCTCTTTCTTCTTTCATTTTCTTTCTATCTCATTTTATTCGCCCTTTTTCGACCTCTTGATTTCATGCACCGAAAAATGTACGTCATATGCATCTACGAGGTGCCATGCATCGCGATTGAGACGGCCGGTTCTCATATCCCTGCCGTAAATATACACTTTGTCACCTTTTCGAAGATAGCCTTCGCCCGTGATTATCAGGCCTTTTGCTTTTCCTTTTAGGCCAAAGCCGACGAAAACAATGACTTCCGACGAATACAATGGTAATAATTCTTCCTTTGTCATAGTCGTTGTTGCTTGAAAATTAATTAGTTACTCGTTGTTTACATTCTCATCCTCATCATCGTCTTCGGGCTCCGAATACGGCAGTATTTCCGCCTCATTGGGGCCGGGCACATAGTCGCACCACCCGATGAGCGCGTACTTGGAGAAACTGCGCCAGCCATGCGGAGTGGCGTCGGCATTGAATTCGAAGTACCTGACGAGGTGCGGTTTGTAGGTCTTGCTGCCATTGCCGCGAGGGCGGTAATCAGCTGGAATATGCTCCCAGCTCTTGGTGCCTATCGCTTCGCGGAGCTCGCCGCCACTAGTCTTCATGTAGTAGAAACGCACTACTCGCTTTGGTAGATTCGTAAGAAGCGCGTTCAAGCTGTGATTGAGTTTGTTGTTCTTTACCATTTGTTCAGTTTTTTCGCGGGTTTAACTTTTACTACTTCATAGAGCTCATCCCAGAACAGGAGCAGCCAACGGCGCTCGGTCTTTGAGTAGACGGTCAGGATAGGGTCCTGTGTCGGGTCTAATCGGTATTGAATCCTGTCCTTCCTTGGGATAAGAGACCGTTTGCGTGTCACCATCATGTCGAAGTGCCACTTGGCACCCTGGGTGATGTACCGGTATTTTATCTTGCACAATCCCGATGCAAGACGGCTGATAATCTCTTCACGTGTCATTGCGACTCACCTCCTTCCAGCTTTTGCAACTGCAGTGCAAGCTCCACTTCTACGTCCAATCGGGTAGCACCTGGCGGCATTGCAGCGATGATATGGCTGCGCAATTCGGCAATCTTCGCCTGACGTTCAGCCCATAACCTTTTCCTTTGCTCGTTTGGTAACTTATTGATTTCCCGACGTTTGCTACTTCTTGCGAGGTTTTCTTTCTGCGGAATCAGCTGCAGGTTGCTCGGGCGGTCGTCCATGCAATTGTTGTTGATATGGTCCACTACCATGCGTCGACGGTCAACAGGTCGGTAGCCGAACTGGCATATGTAGGTGAGATATGAGCAGTAGAAGTGACGTTTTTTCCCATTGTGCCTAAAAATAATCTCCCGTCTTGGCCTTCTGTGATGTCTGTCATTTGGGTTTTGGTTTACATATACAGCAAGCTCATAGCAAACCTTGCGCTTAAATCCACGATGATAGAAGCAGTGCCAGAACCGCAGGGGGCGGTCGTTCTTCAGATCGTCGGGGTCGTATTTCAATACGCCCTCCCACGTGGGCACCCATTCGAGATGGGTGCCTTGTGGTTCGGTTGTGTGAAACTTTTTCATACGTTAATAATCTTTAATCGAAGTTATCCTCCGCTAAAATCTGCTGAATCTTCTCCTGGTTGTATGACAGTTCGCAAATGCTTCGCTCTACGTACCTTCTAAGATGTGTATCGTAATCCAAGCACTCAGACATGTATTTCACAAGCTCGTAGTAATGCTTGCAGTAAGCAGACATAACGCGAACTTCCTTAATATCAGCCTTTTGGGTTGCTGCTTTGCACATTTCTTGAACTTCATCCTGCGTCATGATGAATTCGCCGTCTTGCAGTTGTGCGCTCTCCAACTCATTACGGTTGTTTTGAGCAAGCTCAATTTCGGACAAAAGGTTGGCGTTGTCCTCGACCAGCTCCTTTAATTCGTTAAACTTTGTTTCGTCGTACATAATTAATGTGAATTTTAACTTGGTTAGACATGCGGTGCTTCGAAGCTGGCTTTGTTCGCGACCAAAGGCGGCTTTAGCACCCTGTGAAGCTAGCTTTCGAGTGCAAAGGAAGACATTTCAACAACAAGGTTCAAATAAAAAAAGCGGACTAAAGTGGACAGCTGAATTTAGTCCGTTTTAGTCCACCGATTTGGGCTTGTGAGCAACAAAAAAAGGCCTTTTTCGGTCTGAAAAAGGCACTTTCAACTATTTTCCGCTATTTTCTATGCAATATTGCAGTGGAAAAGCCACAAGACCTTTGTCCACCGCATGCGGTCTGCAACAACCTAACCGCTTAAAACACAAGGCATTAAGCCGCAAAAACAAAAGTGGACAAAAATGGACTCTGAATTTAGTCCACTTTTGTCCACTTCAGCACTTATAGAACTCTTTAGGGCATTTCATCCCCTTCCTCGGCCTCAATTGCTGCCAGTGTAGCAGCCCTTAACTTTCTATCCACCTCTCGGAAGAGTTCATAGTAAGAGCTCTTCTCCTCTTGTGTCATTTTCAGTCGTAAGTATTTGTAAAAGTTCGACTTACCGCCTATTTTACCAAACTCTTCTTCCACACTCTCAAACGTGGGGTTTTCAAGAATCCAGTATATCTTAAGAGCAGTCTGCATGATAAAGGCAGCTTCTTTGCCGCGCTTTCCTTCCATGATAACATGCAGATGGTCGAGCCTCTCCTTGCGGAAGTTCTGCACCAATATATCGCTAAAGGCTTTACGCTGCGGCCGCCCTGATCTGCTTGCACTTGTCAGGTAATCCACCATGGCATTCAGCTGCAGCCTGGGCGAGCGGCGATATAAGCCCATCACCACGCCTACTATGAAGAAGTCGTTCTTCTCCGTCACGGGGATGGCTTGGTAATTCTTGTTCTGAGGTATTAGCCATAGCGACTTTTGACCGTCGCGCAAAATGGCTTTTATGGTGCTTTCGCCATCGAGCACTGCCAGCACGATATCACCGTCCTCGGCTGAATTTTTCAGTTCCACCACCACCTCGTCGCCATCGGTATAGCCTACGTCAATCATAGAATCGCCATGCACTTTCACCACTATAGCTTGGATGTCTTCGCGCATCGGCATTTTCATAATCCTCTCTACGCCCTCATCGCCTATAGGTACTGGGCTGCCGCACACGGCGCCTGCCGTCATCACCGGTATCTCTTTGTTGCACACTTGTGGGTCAAACCCCTGCGCCTGAAGAAGATGCAAAATCTTTTTTAATTCCTCTTGGTCCATGTTTTGTTGATTTATTAGTTAGTCGACCGCAAAGGTAGTAAAAAGATTAAAGATTACAGATTAAAGATTAAGGTTTTTTCCAACAATTTTTCGCAAAAAGTCAAACCCTTTGACTATTATCCGTTTAGCTTTTTTTTGTTTAACGTTTAAGCCAAAACCGCCCTTAATTCCACTCTTTCATCCCCCGCCGGGGGTAGCGAAGGGAAAAGCTGATTGACTAATGTCAATCAGCCCTAAGCGACCGAAGCAGACCTCTTCTGCGTAGGACGGGCACACAGGGGGCCACCAAACACCACAAAAAAACCGAAGCGACTGACTATGAAATGTTTAAAAGATTAAGGATTAAAGATTAAGGATTAAGGCTGGTTGTCAGTGCTAAGGTTATCGTCAAGGTCCAGGTTCTTAATTCTACATTTAGGACGAAAAAGACACAAAAAAACCGAAGCGCCTCATAATGAAGCGCTTCGGGGAAATTGGCTATGATTATTTCACTTTATTGCCACTTTCTTCCCATCTATTATATTCACTCCGCGTCGGGGAACTGTCAGCCGTTGGCCACTGAGATTATACACGGCACCAGCGCTCCCCTCCCTAGCAGGTGAGGGGGTGGGGGAGAGGCTGTTTTCATCATTGATATTGAGCAAAGCCGCATAAACCTCCTCCTCATTTTCTACCGTAAGCGTATAGCTTCCCTTGGGATAAGCCGAGATGTCCGTGTTGAGCGCCACGACATTGCTCGTCTGCACT
>JAFYFI010000055.1 GCA_017543785.1 Alloprevotella sp. | reverse complement strand
TGGATAAGTATTTCTTATTCTATAAAAACAAGATTCAAAACTAGTTCCAAAATAATTTGATATCAGCAAGACATCATCCAATGTTAATAAATTATTTTCCCCAACTCTTTCATGCAGCGCGCTTCTCCAGGTTTGTCTTCGTGTCCCAAACACATTCGCCAAGCAGCTCTGCGAAACGGCTTGCATGGTCTGCCTCCTCGAAAGCATAGCGCTTGAAGGCCTCAGCTATTTCAGGATAGCCTTCGCGGTCAGCCTGACGGGCCATTGCCAGATACATGCCAACCTCGCCGCATTCACCGTTGAAGTGGTTGCGCAGGTCCTGAATCATCTCCTCGCTGACACCTTCGGGCTTGCCGTCGCCAATCTTATGGACGGTAGCATAGGTCATGTCTGCATCATCCTTCAGCTCAGAGAACTTCGAAGCAGGAGCCTTGCAGATGGGGCATTGTTCGGGTGCAGCATCGCCTTCGTAGATATATCCACAAACGGCGCAAATGAATTTTTTCTTCATAATCTTAATCCTTTTTAGTTAATAATATAGTAAAGTATGTGTACTCAGTCACTACTTTTAAGTACAAAGATAGACATTTTCCACAAACAATGAATGTTTTTCCCCAATTATTTATTATCTATTAACTTTTTTTTCGTAACTTTGTCCCGACAATATGGAATTGCGATAGTAGCTCAGTTGGTAGAGCTTCGGCTTCCCAAGCCGAAGGTCGCGGGTTCGAGCCCCGTCTATCGCTCTTTTATAATTCTCACACAGAAATCACGGAAAGCACAGAAAAACATTTTAACTCTTTAACCCTTAACATTTATCATAGTTTTTGTTTTCCTCATCCTTGCGGTACTGGACTTCGTGCCATGGCATTTCCCTGCACAGATGATATTCCCCGTGCTTTGGCTCTCCATGTGCGCTCTTTGGAAAAGGTGGTGGGCACTGGCGGCAGCACTCTTCTTTTCGTTTCTTGGCGATGTCATGGGCTGGCAGAACGAGCTCATCCCTCAGATTGGCTTCTTCGCCATCGCACAAATCCTATACATTATTATATATAGTGTCTTGATGCCGCCCAAACCCTCTTGGCAGAAACCTGTAAGAGCCATCCTGCTGTCAGCTGTGCTGCTGGTCTATGGAGTGGCGATGTACTGGATATTCCCTCGGGTGGGCGACCGCTTTGTCTCATGCGGAATTGCCGTTTATGCCGTGTTGCTGCTGGGGATGTGCTATGCAGCTTGCCGTCACAGGAATGCCTTCCTGATTCTCGGAGCCACGCTCTTTGTCGTCTCCGACTTCATCATAGGCATCAACTCATTTGTCGAAAGAGTTCCGCATGCCCACCTGTGCATCATGGTGCCTTACTACCTCGGGCAGCTGCTGCTATATGTCGGAACGCTGAAGCTGTACAATGCCAGAAGATAACAAGATAAAGAAAAAGGAGGATGAGTGCTTGACTGCTCATCCTCCTTTTCTCGTTTCTGTATTGACTATCTTGCCGCGACTTTTGTCACGATACGTTGCCCAGCGTATGTCACCTCGACGATGACAAGCGTTTGACTCGATGGCAATGGTATTTCAATACTTTGCTGATTTTTCGCCGTTTGCATGGCAAGCGTTCGTCCCATCGCATCAAAGACCTTTACGGCAGTTATGCCCTTCTCTTGTGCCGACATTCCCGATATGCTGAGCACGCCATCATGCAGCGACATCTTCATCGGGTTGTCCTGTCGTAGCGACTTGACTCCATCGTAGAAGTCCTGCGACATGAAGTACATCTGCGCAAAGCCCTTGATTCGGTTTCCCTCATAGTAGCTCATGTAGAGCGTATCGGCAACTAAGGGTGAGGGCGCCGTATAGTGGAGCGTAGCACCTTGACTGCCGTCGACCTTTGGTTCGGCTTCTACCGTTCCATGCAAAGTACGCAGATACCCGATCTGGTAGCTCTCCGGCAGAGATGTGTTAATCGTCACTTCCTCTCCCGCATTCACCACATAAACCTTTGGCGGCACAAAATAGGTCGTGTCGCCCACCTCGCCATTCGAGAGAATGACCTGCGTCGTTTCACCAAGTTCATAAGGCAAAGTGACGCTGTTCGTGTAGCCATCCAAGACTGCATGAACATTCAGCTCTCCGCATTTCAGGGTGACATCAGCCTCCATATTCGTGTAGCCGCGATAGCAAGCCTTCGCCACCCTCGTATCGCTCACATCAGCATACAACTGATATACGTCGAAGTAGGGAGCGTCCT
>JAFYFI010000008.1 GCA_017543785.1 Alloprevotella sp. | reverse complement strand
TTTCATAGCGTAATATTTTTTATTTGAAGTGAGTGTAGGCAATAAATAGCATAATTATAGATACAATAGCTGCGATAATACATGTAACACTTGAAATTTCCAATCTTATAGGATTTCGCAGACTCGGAAACACGCGCAGATAATCTTTACCTTTTGTAGTGAGCTTTGCGTCCTCGACACCTCCATCCTCAGTAAATGCTGCCTTAACGAAGCCGAGTTCCGAGAGCGACCGAACAGCCGAAGCGTCAAACTCGCTCAGTGCCTCATAGCCTTGCCGGCTGAGTATGCGCAGCACCGCTTTCTCGCGTTTCGTCAGCTTTATGCGTTCCATTGTGCAAATATAACTTATTCCTTCTGAATTTTGTGCGAGATGGACGAAAATGATTCACTTGTGGAATTTATTACCTTTAGTTAATTTCTTCCGAGAGGAACAAAATTCGCCCCTCCTGCGCACGTTACCACATATCGTTCAAGCGGAATGACAGTCAGGTGCTCGAAAAAAACTACTCTGCATATACAGCATCACCCCCTTAGCCAAGTCTATGGCTAAGGGGGTGATATCAATTATATAAAGTATTGAAAGTAGGTTTTCAGAACTGTGGCATGTCGGGACGGGAGATTTTCTTTACTCCCATGCACTCCATCTCTATCAGCCAGCCCGGGCGGCACACTGCAGCGCGGACAAAGGCTACGGGCTTGTGGAGGAAGCGCTCGGCATAGAGCTGGCGCACTACCTCGAAGTCGCCGCTGTCGCGCAGATAGACTATCATCTGCCCTATATCCTCGAAGGTGGCATCAGCCTCCTTCAGCAGAGCCTCTACATTCTCCCACATACGGCGAGTCTGGCTCACCACGTCGCCGCGGTGCAATATCTGACCATGATTGTCGATGCTGGCAGTGCCGGAAATGAAGATATGGCGACGGTCGGCATAGTCAACTGTGGTGCCTCGCTCAAAACTTACGCCATACTCGCTGGTGCGGTTCAGATGGTCGGAGGCGTAGAGATACTTCACCTGACGGCGCTGAAGTCCGGCAATGGCATAGTTGTCGAAAAGGGTAAGCGTATGCGGATGGGCACCGCGGCCGCCGATGCCCGTGCTTGCTATGTAGTGGGTATCCTCGTTGAGGTTCTGAATGTAGAAAATGTCGTTGCGGGCTTTCACCACACCGCCGTAGTGATTGTCGATGTCGTTGACGAAAAACCACGTGCGTACACAGTTGTCGGCAAGGCTGCAGCCTTCCTGGAAGAGTTGCATCACATACTGATTGAGCAGCAGGGAGGTCTGCGCCTCAGACGTAGGTGCATCGAGGTGGGAACCGCCGCTCCAGAGGTGGCGAAATGCTCCGTGCTCCACGGCATAGAGTCCGCTCTCGGAAGCACAGGGCAGAACGTCGGTCATCATATAGCACCACATGGCTACCTTAGTACCGTCGAGGGGTGCTTGCTGCACAACGGAGATGGCATTGTCGGAACATTCTATTGCTGCCGAGGTGATTTCGTCTGCCTGATTGGCAGCATCGCTCACAAAATAGCGCTGAAACACCGTGTGGGCTTCGTCGAGATGCTCACGGCAGAGTTGTTCGTGGGCAGCATCGAGGGCTGAGAGTTGTTCGTGGAAGTTTAGGAGGGGATTGGTTACGTGGAACATGACATGATACTCCTTCACGGGACCTTCCCCCGTGAAGGAGAACACCTCTGCCCTTGCGTCTTTGAAAGTTACAGTCTGTTGGCTGTGAGATATCATTTTCTGTATATATTTACTTTTTTGCTCCTTCGTTTATCCATGCATCTATGAACTCACGCAGCAGGGCGGTGCGTTCCTTGTTGAGCATATCGGAGTGGTTCATTTTCCAGTTTGCCGAGACGTCGGTCTGAATCACCTGGCTGAATACACTTGCTTCGGCATTGCCGGGCTGTATTAGTTTCTTATCGGTGATTTTCCTTGAAGGCATATCGACGAGGGCGTCGTAGCTATGCCCTTTCCTGAGGTCGAGACCTATTCCGGCTCCGCCAGCGCCATGACATCCTGTGCAGCTATTGTCGAAAAGCATTGTCTGTATGGCAGCGAAGGCACTGACGTCGAGCTCGCCGACATCTATGGTTAGTTCGTCGCGCACACCCTCGGCAGGCTGACTATAGAACGTAGCTACGCGCTCACCGAAGCGGTTCAGGGCACAGAGCTCTATGGTCTGCACATCGCTGCTCACGCGGCTCATTTCTACCGACAAGGCTTTGCCCTCATGGGACTGAGGGATGTCCTTGGCAACGACGCGGTAGTCCGTGCCCGACTTGAATCCTGCCACTACGATGGAGTAGTTCTCCGGCCAGGTGTTGAGTCCTGTAAGGGTGCCCTTCAGCCTCACCAGGAAGCCGTCGGAGTTGGCGTTGTCCTCGTCGTATATCCTGCCGTCGTCGCAACTGCAAAACATCAATGCAGCGAAAAGCACGGCAAAAGTACTGACTATTTTTGAATTAATCAACATTGTAAGGTAGCTTGTTTTAGGTTTTGCTACTCAGCGTCACGCTTTTAGCCTCAGCCGAAATTCTGCAAACCTATAGTGCAAAGTGTTCCGTAAAATGCTCAGAAGGCGTATTGCAGCATGAGCATTGCCGAGTGAGTAGGAATGCCCAGGTCGTCGAGGTCGCGGTCGAGCTGTGTCTTGTGTCCCCAGCGGCCGTTGAACTGATACATGGCGCTGACTTTGAGATTTGTCTTGGGAACGTAGAAATTGCAAACCACGGCGGGCGCATTGAGGCTGCCGTCCTTGCTGCTGCCGTTGCGGTTGAACCAGTCGTAGCGCAAGCCGAGTTGCCATGAGCGGGCAACGAAATAGCCTACTTGGGCATAGGCTCCCCAATAGTTGTAGGTCTCGTTGATTTTCTGACGCTTGGTAAATCCTAAGTGCATCCAATAGGCCTCGGCTGCAAAATACCAGCGCCCCAGGAGTGCCGATGCCTCAAGCCCGAGGCGCAGCTCGTTGGTGCTCTCGCTTGCTGCCTCGTTGTTGAAGCTGGCGCTGATGCCGAAGAGGGCTTTCTTAGCGTTGAAGAGTTTCGGACTGCCCTGAGTAGCAGGCATAGCTCCGAAGGGCTGGTAGGTCAGGCGTCCGGCATAGAGAAGCGAAGGCAAATGGTTGTCGTCGGAAATGCCCTTGGTTGCGAGGTTGACGTTGGCACCAGTACCATTGAAGATACCCACTTCGTAGCCAAACTTATCCTTTATGAGTCCGTGCATCTCAAAGCCCAAATCGAAGCCTGTTCCTATATTAGGCGTAACGGCATTGAGGGAATAGGGAAGGATGACACTTGCCGTAAGCGACACAGGGAGGGTAGGAAAGAGAGTCTCGCCGAGCGTCGTCAGGTAGGCATGGGCAAAGGGTGTCTTGAACTTACCCACGCGGAAACGTATGGCTGGGCTCACGGCATAGTCGAGCCATGCCTGCTGCAGCACTGCCCCACCCGAGGCGGCGGCATTGATACTTACGTTGTAGTCTATGCAGCCAAAGGCTTTACCCGTGAAACCGATGATTCCGTAGGGAATGGAGAAGCCCGAGTTGGCTATGTTGTCCTGATTGTAGGCTCTGTCGAGACCTTCGTCGTCGTAATAGTTCAGTCCTAAGGTGGTCTGGATGAACATATAGGGCTTGAAGACGAAGCGTCCGTCCTTCGACTGCAGAGTGAAGCCTCGGTTGTCGGCAATAGGCAGCACGCCATTCTCGCGGTCATAGCCGGTGTCGGGAGTACTTTCCTTCGGAGTGAGAAGCTCCTTGAAGGAATTTGACGTTTTGCTGCTCTTGAGCGTGTCGCCTTCAACATCTTCTTCCACTGCCCATATAGGCATAGCCTGCATGGCTACAATGGCGACGGCAAGAATTTTCAGTGATTGGAAATATAATTTCATAAAATGTCTTTTTTTACACGAAAACAAATTTTGTCTGGGAAATGATTTCTTGGGGACTATAAAGACTCGAGAAACTTTATGAGTTGAGCCCGCTTCGACTTGCTGTAGTTGGCAAACTTCTGTCTCGAGGCATAGCCTTCGCCTCCGTGCCACATGATGGCTTCGGTAAAGTTGCGCGCCCTGCCGTCGTGGAGGAAGTATGTGTGGCCGTTGACTTTTTTCTGAAGTCCTATGCCCCATAGCGGTGTGGTGCGCCATTCGTTGCCTCGGCAGAGCCCGCTGACATAGTTGTCGTTGAGTCCCACGCCCATAATTTCACTGCCCATATCGTGGATGAGGAAGTCGGAATAAGGGTGTATGGTCTGACCGCCGAGCCACGGAAGCGTGGTTCCTGCGAGGAGCACACTGCCGCGCGGACGGGTATG
>JAFYFI010000054.1 GCA_017543785.1 Alloprevotella sp. | reverse complement strand
TCACGGTAGGCTATATGTGCCACAAGACGGGTAGGGGACACTCAGACTTCTCCTCTCCTCAGGCTGTCGAAGTAGAGCCTTTTCCGGGACTTAGATGGCCGAAGCGCGTCTGCACACTCACCAACCGCCATACCTACAGTGCTGCTAACGCTTTTACCATGTACGTAAAAGGTCTGCCCGGTGTCACCGTCGTGGGCGACCGCACAGGTGGCGGTGCGGGAATGCCCTTCTCCTCGGAGCTGCCCAACGGTTGGTTCCTGAGGTTCTCTGCCTGTCCCATGTACGACCGCAACATGAACTGCACCGAGACGGGCATCGACCCCGACGTGAAAGTAGATATCTCCGACGAGGACTTCCACAAAGGCATAGATACCATCATCGAGACCGCCCGCGCTATCCTCAAGGGCTGAGGTCTCTTTAGCGAAGCACCTCCTGCCAAACAAAAACTCCATGCAAGACGAAAATTCTTGCATGGAGTTTTTTGTGTATGTATTTTCAATAGACTTCTGTCAGCTGTTTATTTATTCTTCAGCTTATCAAGAATCTTGCCGCGGAGGCTCTTCTTGGGCTTAGTGTTGCCATAGCCGTAACCATAGCCGTAACCGTAGCCATATCCGTAGCCGTATCCGTAGCCATATCCGTAGCCATATCCGTAGCCCGACTTGCTACCCGTGTCGTTGATGACGGCATAGAGGTTCTTGAGCTTGTTGTCCTTGTGAATCTTTTCGAGCTCTGGGATGAATGCCTTTTCCTGAACTCCGACGCGCATAACGAAGAGTGTCATGTCTGCCACGCGGTCCACGATGCTTGCGTCAGCCACAGAGAGCATAGGCGTAGTGTCGAAGAGTACGTAGTCGTACCTCTCGCGGGCTATTTTCACCAGTTCGTCGAGGCGTTCGCTCATGAGCAGCTCGGCTGGGTTTGGCGGCATGATGCCTGCAGGCAGGAAGTCGACGCCTTCAGAGAGGCGGTCTTTCAGCACGATGTCGTCCAGGCTCAGCTTTCTCTCGGAGTCGATGAGCCATGCTGTCAGGCCGTCCGACTTGCCCAGTTCCTTCGACAGCGAGCGCTTACGAATGTCGGCGTCGATGAGCAGCACGCGTTTCTTTGCCATTCCCAATACTATGGCGAGGTTGCGGGAGATGAAGCTCTTTCCGTGTCCCGGGGTGCTCGATGTCAGCACGCAAACCTTTTGTCCGTGTCCCATGAAGTTGAGGCTGTAGCGCAACATGCGGAATGCCTCCACAATCGGGTCGTTTGCAGGAATGTTGGCAATGTGTGTCTCCTTGGCGGCATCTTCCCAGTGGGGTATCTCGCCGATGACGGGAATGGTGGACTGGCTCTCGATGTCGTATCTGCCATTGACAGTGATATCGAAGAGGGAGCGAATCCATAGGATGATGGCAGGAATGAGGAGACCGATGATGAGGCTCACGAAGAGTATCACGAGTCGGCGCGGCGAGATGCTTGAGCTTCCGCCGAGAGGTTCTTCAACCATGCGCACGTTGGCTTCGTTGATGGCCAGTTGCAGTGCCACCTCTTCGCGCTTGTTGAGCAGGTAGGTGTAGAGGGCCTCCTTCAGGTTTTGCTGGCGCTGTATGTCGAGTCCCTGGCGTTCCTGCAGTGGTACACGCGACGACTGGCTGGCAAGCATGCTTACGTTGGCGCGAGCATCGCGTGCTTCGAGGTCCAGGGAGTTCACGTAGCTGCGAACGGAGCTTATGATGCTGCGGCGCATCGTTGCCAGGCGTCCGTCGAGTTCCCTGATGAGAGGTGCGTTTTCGCTGGAGTTGGCCACGTTGCGGGCGCGTTCGTTCATGAGCTGGTTGTAGGTGACGACCTGCTGTGTGAATCCTGCTCCGTCGAGTTGCAGCGAGGGTATGAGCTGGTGAGAGTTGGCATTGTCCTGCAAGTATTCCAGCAGGTAGCGTGCCACGGAGAGTTTCGTCTCAGCCTCAAGTTCGCGGTTGTGAGCGGCAGCATTCTGGCGTGTGAACTCGGCAGCGCTTTCCTTGAAGTCGATGATGTTGCTGCGCTGCTTGAAGTCTGCCATCTGGCTCTCCACCTGTCCCAGTTCCTGACCAATGATGTTCAGGCGGTCCTCGATGAATCGGGCTGTGTTGTTGGCAACGCGGTTCTTGTTGTCCACCACATCCCTCTTGTATGCCATGAATATCTCGTTCAGGATGTCCTCTGCGCGTTTTGTGCTGTGGTCGCGGCAGGTGAGCACGATGAGCGAGCTTTCCTTGTCGTACTCGCTGGCATTTAGTCCGTTCTTATATAAAGAAGCAGCTATGTTGAGCGGGTAGTAGATGATGTCGATTTCCTTTCCTTTGGGGAACTCGTCGAAAGCAAGTCCCTTGGTCAGTTTAGCCTTGCCGGCTGGGGTGTCGAACGTTGCACCTACTGCGACGTCAATCTTTTTCTTAGCCCAGTATTTCGGGTCGGAGTCGCTGATGCCGAGGTCCTGTATGTTGTAGAAGACGACGTGTCCGTTCTCCTGAATCTTTGCGTTCATCTGGAAGATGCCGTCCTTGTTGCGGTTGGCAAACTCCAGTTTGAGGGGTTCTTCGCCGTAGAGGTCCACCTGGTGCAGCGAGCGTTCTGTGCGCTGGCATACGTCTAGGTGGAGAGTGTCTGCCACACGCTGCATGATGCGGCGCGAGGTGAGGATGAACATCTCGTTTTTCAGGTTGTCGCCCACGCTGATACCGTTCAGCTCGAGCAGCATGTTCATGTTGCCGCGGTTCTTGCGCGAGGTGGGAATTGAGCCGCCCTGCCCGTCGCTGTCCTCGATGAGCATCACAGCCTGACGCTGGTATGTGCGCATTTGGCGTTGCTGATAGATGTAGCCTATGACGAGGCACAGTATTGCTGAAAGCACAAACCAGAGCCAGTTTGCACGCACGGCATTGAAACACGCTTTAAGGAGCGGTACGATTTGTATTTCGTCTTCGCGGACTTTACGTTTTTCTAGGGTATTCATAAAGATGATTTATTTTGCGCGGCAAATTTACATCAACGACAGCGAAGCACCAAGTTTTTATAGCACGAAAAGGAACTACTTTTCTCACTAAATGCGTATGGGATGGCTCTGCCGGGGATGGCGCTCTGCATTTCGTTACCTCTGAAGGCTTCTTTTTCAGCGGCTTTTCCTATCTTTGCCGAGAAATTGAGACAATGAGTATTCACACAAATTTCATAAAATGGAAAAACTAATTTTTGCTATGATGATTCTTTCCTCATCTGCACTCATGGCGCAGACCAAAGGCAACAAGGCTGAGCCTGCCCATGACGACTTTCCCTACAACAACGAGCAGTTTGCCGACATCCAAATGCTCCGCTACAAGGTGGAGGGCTTCGATGCCCTTACGCTGAAGCAGAAAACTCTCGTCTATCACCTCTCTGAGGCAGCCCTCCTGGGCAGGGACATCCTGTGGGACCAGAACGGGCGCTACAACCTGCGCATACGTCGCGCGTTGGAAAAGGTATATACCGATTTCCGAGGCGACCGCACCACCAGCGACTTCAAGGCTTTCGAGGTCTATCTGAAGCGCGTGTGGTTCAGCAGCGGCATCCACCATCACTATGGCTCTGAGAAGTTCCTGCCCGACTTCTCCGAGCAGTGGCTGCGCCAGGCTCTGAAGGACGTGGGCTACAAGCTGGAGGAAGAAATCTTCCCCGTCATCTTCAATCCCTCGGTGATGGCTATGCGCACCAACCAGCGCGACGGCGAGGACCTCGTGCTGACCAGTGCCGGCAACTACTACGGCGAGGGCGTCACTCAGGCTGAGGCTGAGAAGTTCTACGCTGAGCGCAAGCCCGCGGCAGACCCTCGCCCCATAATGATGGGCTACAACTCGCGCCTCGTGAAGGACGAGGAGGGCAACCTGCGCGAGGAGGTGTGGCGCGAGCACGGGCTCTACGGCTCTGCCATAGCGCGCATCATAGGGAAGCTGCAGGACGCACGCCCCTTCTGCGACACTGAGAAGCAGCAGCGCGTCATCGACAAACTCATAGAATACTATAGGACTGGCGACCTGCGCACCTTCGACGAATATAGCATCCTCTGGCTCAAGGATACCGAGGACCTCGTGGACTTCGTCAACGGGTTCACCGAGACCTACGGCGACCCCCTGGGCATGAAGGCTTCGTGGGAGAGCATCGTCAACTTCAAGGACCTGGAGGCTACGGCGCGCACCGAGAAACTCAGTGCCAACGCTCAATGGTTTGAGGACCACAGTCCCGTTGACCCACGCTTCAGGAAGGAGAAGGTGAAGGGCGTCTCGGCAAAGGTCATCACGGCTGCCATGCTCGGCGGCGACCTCTATCCCTCAACAGCCATCGGCATCAATCTGCCCAACTCCGACTGGGTCCGCCGCGACTATGGCTCAAAGAGCGTCACCATAGGAAACCTTACCGACGCCTACAACAAGTCGGCACGCGGCAGCGGCATGGGCAAGGAATTTGTCATCGACAAGAAAACCCTCGAACTCATAGAACTCTACGGCGACGTGTGCGATGACTTGCACACCGACCTGCACGAGTGTCTGGGACACGGCTCAGGAAAACTCCTGCCTGGCACTGACCCCGATTCACTCAAGGCCTACGGCGCAGCGATAGAGGAGGGTAGGGCAGACCTCTTCGGACTCTACTACGTTGCCGACCCCAAGCTCGTGGAACTCGGACTCACACCCAACGCCGAGGCTTACAAGTCGCAGTACTACACCTACATGCAGAACGGCCTCCTCACGCAGCTCGTGCGCATCAAGCCAGGGCAGAACATAGAAGAAGCCCACATGCGCAACCGCGCCTTCATAGCCCACTGGGCACTGGAGCACGGCAAGAAGGACAAGGTTGTAGAACTCGTCAAGAAGAAAGGCAAGACCTACGTGCGCATCAACGACTACGAGGCTTTGCGCGGCTTGTTCGGAAAGCTGCTGGCAGAGGTGCAGCGCATAAAGAGCGAGGGCGACTACGAGGCTGCCCGCTCACTCGTGGAGACCTACGGAGTGAAGGTTGACCCCGTGCTCCACAAGGAGGTGCTGGAGCGCTACGAGAAGTTGCACCTCTCGCCCTACAAAGGCTTCATCAACCCCGTCTATAAGCCCGTCAGAGATGCTGCCGGCAACATTGTTGACGTGAAGGTGGACTACAGCGAAGGCTACGCAGAGCAGATGCTGCGCTACAGCCGCGACTACAACACCCTGCCCGACGTGAACTGAGGCAAACAGACGGTACAAATCGAGACAAAACTACCCGCCGCTGCAAACCTTGCAGCGGCGGTTTTTTGTAAAAATCCTTTATCCGCGACCCCCTGTTTTTGAGCCCGAAAAACGGGCATAAAAATCATCTCCGAAAATTTTGGTCCGAAAAATGCCCGTTTTTTGCAATTTGCGGAAACATTTGAGTTTCAGACGGATACAAAATTTAGGCTCGGATTTTCGTTTGATTTTTGAAAATCCGAGCCACTTTTCCCCGATTTTTCGCCTCAGAAACATGAAAATTTCTTTGAGGAATTTCAGAATTTCTTTGAGGAATTTTGAAATTACTTTGAGTAATCCCAAAATTTCCTTATCGGATTTTCGCGGAGTCAAAATCTT
>JAFYFI010000053.1 GCA_017543785.1 Alloprevotella sp. | reverse complement strand
AGCCACTTTTCCCCGATTTTTCGTCTCAAAAACGCGAAAATTTCTTTGAGGAATTTCAGAATTTCTTTGAGGAATTTTGAAATTACTTTGAGTAATCCGAAAATTTCCTTATTGGATTTTCGCGGAGTCAAAATCTTCGCAGAAATTTCTCAAATCTGCGTTCTATTTTGCCAAAAATCCCGTGTCAAAACTTTTTACTTTTTCGTCAAAATCTTTCGCAATTTTCCGTCACTTCAGCCGTGCGCATATTTTCTCCAAGACCGGAAAACCCTGTTTTCGGGCTCTTTTCCGGAGCCTTTTTGCCTATATTGCCGGCAAAACATAAAAAATGCTGTGCGAAATAAACTTTTCTCAAAATTTTTTCTCAACTTTGCTACGCAAAGCCTCCGGCGGGGCATTTCCTTTTCTGAAAACAAAATCTTAAGATATGAGAAAAACACTTCTAACCTTTTCGCTTCTCTTGCTCTTCTCGGCAGTCTGCTCTGCACAGAAGAATGAGCGCAAGTATGCCATGTACGGCATAGCTTTCTACAACCTTGAAAACCTTTTCGACACTATTCACGACGATGGTAAGAACGACTACGAATACCTCCCCGACGGTGCCAACAAGTGGGGCAGGCTGAAGTATGTCAACAAGACGCGCAACATGGCTAAAGTCCTCTCTGAGCTCTGCACCGAGAAGCTCAAGAACGGTCCTGCCGTCATCGGCGTTTCGGAAATAGAGAACCGCCGCGTGCTCGAAGACCTGCTCAAGGAGCCAGCCCTCGCCGGCCGCGGATGGGAGATATGCCACGAAGACGGTCCCGACCGTCGCGGCGTGGAATGTGCTTTCTTCTACAATCCCAAGGAGTTCATCTACGAAAGCCACATGCTCGTACCCTATTATTATCTCGACGAGAACCAGCCCGACGTGGATTTGGGCTTCTACCTGAACGCCGACAACAAAGTGGTGCCCTTCAAGGAGCTTAAAGGCGATACCACGCACATCACCCGCGGATTTCTCGTCATGACGGGAAAGCTGGCTGGCGAGAAGTTCCACTTCATCGTTTGCCACTGGCCTTCGCGCTTTGCCGGCTCACCGGTGCGCGAGCGCGCTGCCGACCAGGTGTATGCGCTCAAGGAAGCTCTGCTCTTGCAGGACCCCGGCTCGCACATCGTTGTCATGGGCGACCTCAACTCGACCCCGACAGCCCCAGCCTTGCCAAATCGCTCAAGTGCAAGTATAAGCCCGAAGACGCAGGTCCCAGCGACATGTACAACCCCTGGAAGGAAATGCTGCGCAACAAGGGACAGGGCACCCTGCTCTACAACGGACGGTGGAACCTCTTCGACCAGATTATCTTCACCGGCAACCTGCTCGGACGCGACCGCCGCACCTTGAAGTTCCTCAACAACCGCGTCTTCGTGCGCGACTACCTCTTCCAGCAGGACGGACGCTACAAGGGCGGACCGCTGCGTACACACGCCGGAGGAACATGGCTCAACGGATACAGCGACCACCTTCCCACATTTATATATCTTGTTAAGGAAGTACAAGACTAAAACCAAGCACAAGCCCCCCTTCCTACTCCCAAAAAGAAGGGGGGACTTGCTGTCTGCTCCGACAGAGCAAGAAACCGGCTCCCGCCTTAACACATCCCAGAAACAACTCTCTATCCTTGCAGGTAGGGCACGAGGCGCCTCCCTGCACAATGTTCTATAGACAAAAAACCGACTCCCCTAATGCAGAAACCAAGCATACCAAAAGGCACACGCGACTTCGGACCGCAGGAGATGGCGAAGCGCAACTACATCTTCAACACCATCCGGCAGGTATATGAACTCTACGGGTTCAGCCCTATCGAGACACCGTCGATGGAGAACCTCTCCACGCTCATGGGCAAGTATGGCGAAGAAGGCGACAAGCTGCTCTTCAAAATTCTCAACTCCGGCGATTTCATAGCTAAGGTGTCCGACGAAGAACTCCTGGCGCGCCAGCCGCTGCGCCTAGCTTCGAAAATCACCGAAAAGGGACTGCGCTACGACCTCACCGTGCCCTTCGCACGCTTTGTGGTGCAGCACCGCGAAGAGCTGCAGATGCCCTTCAAGCGCTATCAGATTCAGCCAGTGTGGCGCGCCGACCGTCCGCAGAAGGGACGCTATCGCGAGTTCTATCAGTGCGACGCCGACGTAGTTGGCTCCGACTCACTCCTCAGCGAGGTGGAACTCATGCAAATCATTGACGAAGTGTTCAGCCGCTTCGGCATAAACGTCTGCATAAAGATAAACAACCGCAAGATTCTCACGGGCATAGCCGAGGTGATAGGCGAGCCCGAGAAAATCATCGACATAACGGTGGCTATCGACAAGCTCGACAAGATAGGGCTCGACGGCGTCAATGCCGAACTGAGGGCTGCCGGACTATCCGACGAAGCCGTAGCCCGGCTGCAGCCCATCATCAACCTCTCTGGCTCTAACGTGCAGAAGCTCCAGACCATGCGCCAGGTGCTTGCTGCCTCCGAGACGGGGCTGCAGGGCATTGCCGAGGTGGAGACAGTGCTCAGCTATCTCGGCGCTGCAGGAGAAACGCCGACACCAGTGCTGCACAACTGCATAGAACTCGACCTCACCCTTGCGCGCGGACTCAACTACTACACGGGCTGCATCTTCGAGGTGAAGGCTCTCGACGTAGAGATAGGAAGCATAACGGGCGGCGGACGCTACGACAACCTGACGGGCATCTTCGGCATGCCGGGGCTCTCGGGCGTGGGCATTTCCTTCGGCGCCGACCGCATCTACGACGTGCTGAACCAGCTGGACCTCTATCCCGAGGAGGCTGTCAGGCAGACCACCCTGCTGTTCATCAACTTCGGCACCAGCGAGGCGGCAAGATGCCTCCAGCTGGCGAGACTCACGCGTGCGGCAGGCATCTCCACGGAGGTGTTCCCCGACAGCGCAAAGATGAAAAAACAGATGAGCTACGCCAATGCCAGGCAGATACCCTTCGTGGCGCTCGTTGGAGCCGACGAAATGGAACAGGGCAAGGTGACGCTCAAGAATATGCTCAGCGGCGAGCAGAGCACACTCACCATCGAAGAACTCATCGACAAAGTGAAACAATAAGCCGGCATCCATAAAGAGGTCATTCCGTCATGCCACAGGAACTCATTCAGACACAGCGCGAAGAACAGGTTCAGCAGCTCTCGGCAATACAGATTGCCGTTGCCAAGATGCTGGAACTACCCATCATGGACTTTGCCGAGCGCGTGCGCAACGAGATGGACGACAACGTAGCCCTTGAGGAAGCCGGAGCCGACGGCTCTGACGAAGAACGCGAGGAAACGGAAGAAACGGACCTTAGCCTCGACGACGATTACGGCAGCTCACAGTCTGACGACGAAAGGGCAGACTACCTGACCGACGACGATGTGCCCGACTATCTGCTGCGGCAGAACAACAGTCCCGAAGACCGCGTGATGCAGTTCTCCGACAGCGGCACGTCCTACGAAGACTTGCTGCGGCAGGCTGGCGAGCGCGACCTGAACGACGAAGAGCGACAGGCAATGGAGTACATCATCGGCAGCCTCGACGCCGACGGATATCTGAGAAAAGAGACCTACACCCTGGCAGACGAGCTTGCCATATACCAAGGCATAGACCTCGACACCTCTACCATCGAGCGGCTCGTGGGCATACTCAAAACCTTTGAGCCACGAGGCATAGGCGCCGCCTCACTGCAGGAGTGTCTGCGGCTGCAGCTCCTCGACCCGGAGATGCACTCCCCAAGCCGCAACGTGGCACTGCAGATAGTGGACCGCTGCTTCAACGACTTTGCCACGCGCCGCTGGGACATCATACAGCGCCGCCTACACATCGACGAAGAGACCCTGCAGAGCGCCGTACACCTGCTGCTAAGACTCAACCCCAAGCCGGGGAGCGGACTCAACGAAACCGCTACCGCGTCGGCTCCCACTGTAGTCCCCGACTTCTACGTCGCCGTGGGCAGCGACGGCATACCTGTGGTGAAACTCAACAGCGGCGAGGTGCCAGAGCTGAGAGTGAGCCGCGCATTCAGGGAAACACTGCGCGAATACGGCGCACAGCGCGACCGCCTCACCAAACAGCAGCGCGACGAATATACTTACGCACGGAAAAAAGTGGGCGACGCACAGCTTTTCATCGAAATAATCAACCGCCGCCGCCATACTCTGCTCTCCGTCATGGGCTCCATAGTAGAGCTTCAAAAGGAATTTTTCGTAGAAGACGACGACGAGAGCCTTCTCGTGCCACTCACACTGAAGGAAGTGGCAGCACGCGCAGGAGTGGATATTTCTACCGTTTCGAGAGTCACTAACAGCAAATTCGTGCAGACAGCTTACGGCGTATATCCCCTGCGCCACTTCTTCTCCTCGCAGTTTACTACACAGGACGGCGAAGAAATGTCGTCGCGAAAGGCTCGCGCCGCCCTGGCACAGGTAGTGGAAGAGGAAGACAAGAGACACCCACTCTCCGACGAAGCCATAGCGGCAAAACTCAAAGAACGCGGAGTGCCAATATCGCGCCGCACCGTAGTGAAATATCGCGACATGCTAGGCATTCCTGCCTCGCGACTCAGAAAACGTTGATGCCACTCCAACAGAGTATAGTCAGACAGACCTTAAATGATAGACAATAAGTATATAGTCCTCACCGCGCAAGTCATCTCTCTGATGTTCTCACCCTTCAATATGCCGGTGATTGCATTTCTCCTCTTGCTCATGTTCAGCTATCTGAGCATGACGCCCATCTTCTATAAGATTTTCGTCATAGGTATGGTCTATGTCTTCACTATACTGCTGCCACGCATATCTATCTTTTTCTATCGTAAGGTAAATGGCTGGTCACGCTATCATCTGGGGCAGAGAGCCAACCGCTACGTACCATATTTCATCTCCATCACCTGCTACGCATCGCTGCTCTACCTGATGGCACGCATACACATGCCGCGCTTCACCATGGGCATCATTGCCGGAGCCTTGGCTATACAGGTGATATGCGCCATCGTTAACAACTGGGTCAAGATAAGCACTCACGCAGCCGCTGCCGGAGGCGTAGTGGGAGCGCTGCTGGCTTTCTCCATCATACTCAACTTCGACCCTACGAAATGGCTGTGCTTTAGCGTGATGCTCTGCGGACTTGTGAGCAGCTCGCGCCTCATACTGCGCCAACACAAACTGCTCGACGTGGGGCTTGGCACACTTGTGGGCGTGGTTTGCGGCTTTGCATGCATCTGGCTGGCATAAGACGGACCTACTGTTAGAGAAATTTTTCCCAACTCCTATTATATATAAGATGTCATACGAGGTAAAAATAGGAAACCTGCTCCTTGGCGGCGAAAACCCCGTCAGGCTGCAGAGCATGACAACAGCATCGACAAACGATGTTGAGGCTTGCGTGGAACAGTCTATACGCATCATCCGCGCAGGGGCTGACTTGGTGCGGCTCACTACTCAGGGGCAGCGCGAAGTGGAGAGCCTGGCGAAGATAAAGGCTGAGCTGCGCCGCAGGGGCTACGCCACGCCGCTCGTTGCCGACGTACACTTCAACGCAAACGTTGCCGACGCCGCTGCTGCCGTAGCTGAAAAAGTGCGCATCAATCCCGGCAACTACGTAGATCCTGCGCGTACTTTCAAGCATCTGGAATATACTGCTGAAGAATACTTCGCCGAGCTGGCGCGTCTGGAAGAGCGCTTCATGAAGCTGCTGCAGATATGCCGCACAAACCACACAGCGCTGCGCATAGGCGTGAACCACGGCTCTCTCTCCGACCGCATCATGTCGCACTATGGAGATACGCCTGCCGGCATAGTAGAGAGCTGCATGGAGTTCCTGCGCATCTGCCACAGAGAAAAGTTCCTCAACGTCGTTGTTAGCATCAAGGCGAGCAATGTTTTGGTGATGGTGGAGAGTGTGCGCTTGCTTCGGCGCACAATGGAGGCGGAGGGAATGGACTTCCCCATCCACCTCGGCGTTACTGAAGCCGGCGAGGGCGAAGACGGGCGCATCAAGAGCGCCTGCGGCATCGGTACGCTGCTCACCGAGGGCATCGGCGACACTATCCGCGTCAGCCTGAGCGAAGAGCCCGAGGCAGAAATTCCGGTAGCAAGAAAAATAGTGAGCTTTATAGACGAATGTAGGCAGTTGAGGCAAGGAATAGAAGTAGAGAACGATACTATCACGCTGCACCTCTCAGATGCCGACATGGAGGACCTGCAGCTCAAGGCGTCCATGGCTTGCGCCGCCGCGCTGATAGACCGCCGCGCACACAAACTTACCATCTGCAACGAGAATTTCTCTGCCGCTGAGCTCACCGAGCTTGCCGACCGCATTCTGCAAGCCACACGCATCAAGTTTACTCGCACCGAATACATCTCCTGTCCTGGCTGCGGGCGCACTCTCTACGACCTTCAGGACACTATACGCCGCATAAAACAAGCCACGAGCCACCTCGTAGGGCTCAAGATAGGCATAATGGGCTGCATCGTAAACGGACCTGGAGAAATGGCTGATGCCGACTACGGATATGTTGGTGCCGCGCGGGGAAAAGTGTCGCTCTATCGCGGAAAAGAGTGTGTGGAGAAAAACATTCCTGAAGCCGACGCTGTAGAAAAACTTCTGCATCTCATCGAGTCGGACAGACAGAAAAACTGCTGAGCCGCCTGCAACGCGGTAACTTCCGGACAGCCACGGACATCCCACATTTGCCGGTGTCCGACAAGAAGAAACGGGAACATAAGCCTTGCCTATGCTCCCGTTTCTTTTATGTGGAAAAATCACTTCGTCAGCAAAACGTTCATTCGCCTACACTACCACAATCTTGCTTCTGCCGGCGCCTGCAAGTTTCCTCACCTGAATTTGCGGGAATATCTGCTGTCGAATCTGGTCGGTGTGGCTCACTACGCCCACTTTGCGCCCCTCGGCGTTCTCAAGGTTTGAGAGAGCATCCATGACAAGGTCGAGCGAGTCGTGGTCAAGGTTGCCGAAGCCTTCGTCTATGAAGAGGCTGCCTATGGAAAGGTTGTGGCTGGAAATGTTTGCCAGCGCCAGCGCCAGCGCCAGGCTGACGACGAAAGTCTCGCCTCCCGAGAGAGAAGAGACGTAGCGATGTTCGTCGAACATGTCGTGGTCTATTATCTCAAGCACCAGCGTTCCGGGAAGGTTTCTCAGTTCATATCGTGGCGAGAGTCTGCGCAGTTGCATGTTTGCGTGGCTCACCAGATAGCGGAAGGTGTAGCTTTGAGCCAGTTCGCGGAATTTCTTTCCGTCGCGGCTGCCGAGGAGCTGGTTCAGCCTGTGCCACTCCAGGGCATTTGCGCGCGCCTTCTCCAGTTTTTCCTCTTGGCTGGCAGCCTGCATGATGCTCTTTTCGTGAGCCATGATGAGCATGCGTTGTCTCATCAGTGCCTCGTCGGTTTCTTTCTTTTGGCGTTCCAGGTCTTCTTTTGTCTTTTGCAGAGCCTCGAGGCTTTCGTCGCCTTCTCCCGATGGGCGTGTGGGGTCAGCCTGCAGGGTGAGCAGTTCTTGCCGCGTCTGCTCCATGTTGTGCTGAGCCAGAGTCCTCTCTTGCTTCATGGCGTTGAGTTCGCTGCGCAGGGCGTTCCAGTCGCGCTGGTCGTTGTAGAGGCTTTCCAGTTCCGAGATTTGCAGCGGTGAGTGGTTTCCGTTGAATTTCAGTATCCAGCGGTCGAGTGTTGACATCTTTTCGGCATATTCCTTCTGATGGTCCAGTCGTGTCTTTTCCATGTTGCGGTGCTGTCCCTCGAGGAGTTTTATGTCAGCCATGAGGTTGTTGAACTCTGCGGCAGCCTCCTGTTCCTGTTTCTGCATGGAAGCCATATAGTCGTTCAGGCGTTTTTCCTCCTGTTCCGGAGTAGTGTTGCCAAAGATTCTTCTCAGTTCTTCCTGTTTAGCTTTCAGTCGCTCTTCCGTTGCGTCGCGCTCGTCGCGCTGCTGCAGCATGTAGCGGTTGGCGTCAGCCTCGTTGTCTTCTATGGCGTGCAGTTCTTCGTGTAGCAGGATGTTGGTCTTTTGCATTTCGTCGAGGGTGGAGCAGGTCGCTATCCAGTCGTTGTTCAGGTCTGTGAGGCGTTGGCGCAGGTTGTCGGGCGACTTTTTCCAGTCGGTGAACCATTCGGAGATAGAAATATACTCGTCGAGGTCGCGATAGTGCTGTTCTATGATGCGGTCGCTCTTGTTCACCCTTTGCTGCAAGGCTTCCTGCTGCGTAGTCATCACTTGCTGGTTGGTGCGCAGGGAGTCGAGCTGTGTGCGGTCGTCCTCCATCTGTGCCGAGAGTTTTTCTATTTCTTCGGTCAGGCTGTTTATGCGCTGTTGGTGCTGGTTGAAGGTGGAGAGTTCCTGTTCCCTCTCTTCCACCGTCTTTTGTGCGCTGTCGATGAGCATTTCCAGCATGGTGTTGCGTGCATTTCTGTTTACGCCCGACGAACATTCCTCAAAGCTCTTGTCCAGCTTTGCGCTTTCTTTCCATTCCTCTTCGCGCTGATGTTGTTTCTGCTCCAGTCCAGCCAGCAGATTTCTGTCGGCGCTAAGTCCGCCCTCGGTTGCAGCCAGGTGTTTTTCGAGTTCGGAAAGCTGCTCTTGTTTCCTGTCGAGCATGGCGCGCGCTTCGGCATGGTCTTTCTCCAGATTGTCCATGAGCTCGCCCAGCTCGCGCTCGGTCTCAGTGTGATAGGGGTGGTGTGTGGCTCCGCAGACAGGGCATGCCGAGCCCTCCTTCAGCGATGAGCGCAGGCGGCGTATGTTCTCGCTGTTCGAGAGCATGTAGGCAGCATTGAGAGTATTGAAGCTTGCCGTGAGTGTGGCGTGTTCTGTCCTGGCGCGTTCTATGTCTTTCCTTGTCTGGTCGGCATCCACCACCGTACGCGCTATCTTTGCCCGCAGCTCGTCTATTTCTTCGTAGCCTGCAGATAGGTGGCTCCAGAGCATCCGGGCATGGCGCAGTGCCAGCAGTCGTCCCTGCAGGTCGGACACTTTCTTTTGCAGTGCTGTTCCGTCCATGCCCAGGTTTGTCTGCCTGTGTATCATGAGTTCCGACTTTAGGGCGGAGAGTTTGTCGTTGTCGAGAACTTGTTTTTTCTCAACCTTGTCGAGTGCATTGCGCACTTCGAGCAGTTTGTTCTGCAAATCTGCCAGCAGGCTGCTGTCGTGTTCAAAGGTTTCTCTCTCAGAGCGAAACTGAGCCAGTTTTTCCTTAATGATTTCTATCTTGTCGAACATGAGGCGGTGGGCAGAGAGCGCCTGATGGTGCAGTTTGAGCTCCTTGAGCTCTTCCTGGATTTTTGCGATAGCCTTTTGTTTCTCTTTCAGTTGGCTGCGGCGGTCCTTCAGCCTTTCCTCAGCCTGCGAGAGCTGTATCTTCAGCCTGTCCAGGTTCTTCCCTGTTTCCTTTATCTCGCCCGTGATGGCGTGTCCGCGGTTGATGTCCGACTGTCGGAGCCGCATCTGTTCGGCGGCGTCGGCGGTCTGTTCGCGGCTGTTGAGCAGGTGTGCCTCAGCCTTCTGCAGCATTTTGTGCCTTTCCTCGAGCTGTCGTGAGATTTCCTCGTCCGACTTTTTCATCTGCTCTATGTCGGCGAGGCGTATCTGTATGTCGCTGAAGAGAGAGAGCACAGGCTGCACGCTGTCGTAGCGCTGCATCAGGAGTTCGTCGGCGCGTCGCTCTTCCATAGCCTTGCGCGCCTTGAGGTGTGCCTGCTCCATGTCCCTGAGCTTCTGTTTCACCTCGTCCTCCCTGTTGAGCCAGAGGATTTTCTTGCCTATGGCGTCCAGGCTCCGCCCTGTCTCGTCAGCCACAGCTTGTTTCTGGTGTATGTCGGTCTTTGCGCTGTCCAGCTGTTCGGGCGTGAGGCGGTTGTGCAGCAGTCCTGATATGTGCTGCTCCAGCTGTTTCACCTCAGTGTCGGCTTGCGTAGCCATCTCAAATATCTTCATCGATATCTGGCCGTAGATTTCTGTCCCTGTAAGTTTTTCGAGCAGTGCCGACTTCTCTTTTTTCTTGGCTTGCAGAAATGTTGCAAAGGAGTTTTGAGCCAGCAGCACGGTGCGCGAGAACTGTGTGTAGTCGAGTCAGAGGAGTTCGTTGATGACGGGCTGTATCTGGTTTGTCGAGCCCTCCATGCTTTTCTTTTTCGGCGATAGCTGCTTCAGCGTGCGCGACACAGCTGCTATGCTGCCGGTGCGCTTGGTGCGGCATGTCCATCCCGCTTCGTAGCGCGAGCCGTCGTGGAGGGTGAATTCCACTAGGCTGTAAGCCGACTTTTGTCCGCGGCGCATGATGTTGCGGGTGTCGGATGCCTGTATGGCATTGTTCTCCTCTTCGCTCACCTCGAGGTCGTCGCGGCTTATGCGTTCTATGTCGTCAAATCGTGGCGCGTTGTCGTAGAGAGCCAGGCAGATGGCGTCGAGCAGGGTGCTCTTGCCGGCTCCCGTGTCGCCCGTGATGGCGAAGAGCCCAGCAGCGCGCAGCGGCGAGGCGGTGAAGTCGATGATTTGTTCGCCTTCAAAGGAGGCAAGGTTGCAGAGAGTTATCTTGTCTATCTTCATGTAGATGGTTGGTGTCTGGAAATGTTGATGTCGTAGGAGTCTTTCATTCCGTGGCGTCTATCGCCTCCTGCAGCCGGCTGAGCATGTCCTTGGGCATAGGCTCGTGGTAGCGGCTCTCGAACACGCGCTGCGCCAGGTCGGCAGGCTCCAGCTGCGTCACCTGCTTGTTGTCGGTCTCGGCTTTGTCGCGCTTCGACGCCTCAGCCACTTCGCGCGTCATGCGGCAGAAGCGCACCGCCTTTTCGCTCAGTGCCTCGGTGACGGCATGCAGCAGTCCGGGCTCGGGTCGGCTCTCGTGCACGCGCAGTTCCACGTAGGGCCAGTCGGCGCCCTCGTCGTCCTTCTTCCTGTTGGGCAGCGCCTCTATGTCGTTGAGCAGCTGTTCCACGCTGGCGGCGCCTTTCTCGGGGATGCTGACGAGTGGGCGCAGGGGCTTGTAGGTCTTGCGCACCACCGAGGCTTCGCCGTCGTCGTCGAGGCTGACGATGTTTACGCCATGAACGTATTTCTTCTCCGAGAACGACATTGGCAGCGCACTGCCCGAGTACCAGCTGCGCGCCCCCACCTGCTGTGCCTTGTGTATGTGCCCCAGGGCGAGGTAGGCAGCCTTTGGACACACCTTATCGGCATCCACGCAGTCCTGTCCGCCCACCACGAGGCGTTCGCTGTGCTCGCTCTCCACGACCTCGGCGCCGGCAGCGTAGAAGTGGGCACACACCACCACAGGCAGTCCGCTGAAGTCGCTGCGCTTCAGCTCGCGTTCCATCTGCTTGAAAGCCTCGCGTATGCCCTCTTCCTGAGTGAGTCCCAGGGCATAGTCGCCCGAGCGCAGGTAGGGCATGGCGAAGACCACAGCCTTGGCTTCCGGGTCGGACCTCAGGCTGACGGGAATGATGTGGGCGGCGTAGTCGGGATTGTCGTTTTCGTTGCGCCGCAGCGTGCCGCGCACATATATATTATGCGTGTAGAGCAGAGCCTCGGGGGCTTCCAGACGGCCGCCGCTGTCGTGGTTGCCGGCGCACACCACTATCTGCAGTCCCGGCACGGCATCGGTGGCATCGTGGAGGAACTTGTAGAACAGGTTTTCAGCAGAAGCCGACGGATTGGGGCTGTCGAAGATGTCGCCAGCCAGGAGCACCACGTCGGGCTCTTCTTCGGAGAGCGTGCCCACAAGCCAGCTGAGGAAGTGTTCGTGCTCCTGCAGGCGGCTGTGGCTGTGGAAAGTGTTGCCTAGGTGCCAGTCGGCGGTATGGAGAATTTTCATGTCGTTTTCTGAAATTGAGCAAAAGTACTCTTTTCCTGAGGAAACCGCCGCCATGTGTGGAGGAAAAATTAATCCTTGGCGAAAGATATTTTTTCGTGTTGCAGCCCACGCCGCAGTTTGCCCTCAGGCAGAGGCTCCGCGAGGGCTATGGAGAAAAAGATGTCCCCAAGTTTTCAGTGCCACAGGTCCCCCTCCTCAGAGGTAAAGAAAATTGACGAAAAAGTAAAAAGTTTTGACACGCGATTTTCTTCAAAATAGAGCGCAGATTTGAGGAATTTCTGCGAAGATTTTGACTCCGCGAAAATCCAATAAGGAAATTTTCGGATTACTCAAAGTAATTTCAAAATTCCTCAAAGAAATTCTGAAATTCCTCAAAGAAATTTTCACGTTTTTGAGGCGAAAAATAGGGGAAAAGTGGCTCGGATTTTGAAAAATCAGAGGAAAATCTGAGTCTGAATTTTGTATCCGTCTGAAACTCAAACATTTCCGCAAATTGCAAAAAACGGGCATTTT
>JAFYFI010000052.1 GCA_017543785.1 Alloprevotella sp. | reverse complement strand
TTCCACCACTCGCTGACGAAGTGCAGCTTAGGCTGGTAGTTCACCATGATCTCAATCTTCTTACCTGCCTGATAGAGTCCGTTGCGCACAGCAGCATACTGGGCTGCGGGATTTTCTGCGAAGGGAACATCCTTGCCGCAGGCTTTCTCCATGGTCTGAGCACCCTCTACGAGAGCCTTGATGTCAAAGCCGGCGCAGGCAATGGGCAGCAGACCCACAGGGGTGAGCACCGAGAAGCGGCCACCCACGTTGTCGGGAATGATGAAGCTCTTGTAGCCCTCCTTGTCGGCACAGGTGCGGGCAGCACCGCGCTTGGCATCGGTCACGGCAACGATTACCTTCTTGGCCTCTTCCTTGCCCAACTGAGCCTCGCATTGCTTCTTCAGCAGACGGAAGGTGAGAGCCGTTTCGGTGGTTGTGCCCGACTTTGAGATGTTGATGACGCCAAACTTCTTACCCTTCAGGTATTCGGTCAGTTCAAAGAGGTAGTCCTCGCCGATATTGTTGCCGGCAAAGAGAATCGTAGGATTCTTCTTGTCCTGGATAAGCCAGCCAAACGAGTTGCTTAGTGCCTCGATAACGGCACGGGCACCAAGATAGCTGCCACCGATGCCAGCCACTACTACGGCTTCACAGTGTTCGCGCAGCACATTGGCTGTTGCCTGAATCTCGGCAATGAACTCGGGTGTGATCTCTGTAGGCAGATGCAACCAGCCAAGGAAATCGTTACCTGGGCATGTTCCGTTCTCGAGGGCCTCTTGAGCGGCCTTCACCTGTGGCTCAAAAGCAGCCACCGCACCCTCTTTCAAAAAGCAGGATGCTTTTGTAATGTCAAGACTGATGTTCTTCATTTTTATAGTTTTGTTTAAAGTGGTTTTTAATCTGTCTGCAAAATCTGTCTGCAAAAGTAAGAAAAAAAAATCACACAACGAAGAAAATCCTCATAAATATGGATTGTTCCTCATGAAAATAGTTGCTACCTTTGCACCGAAAAAGAGAAAAATAAGGTTAGCAATGAAAATTAAGCACATTTTAGGACTTTTATTCCTGTTGGGAGGAACGCTCCCGACAGTAGCTGAGAGCATTGACACACACATGGGTAACGAGGCACTGGTTACAGACACTTCGAGGGTGTATGACTTGGACGAGGTGGTAGTGGTGGCTCAGCCTAAGGAGATTATGCGGTTGCGCCAACAGCCTCTGAGCAGTTCCGTGTTCAGCAGTCACGAAATGGTGCGGCTGGGCATTCACGACCTGCGGCAGCTCTCGTCATACGTACCGTCGTTCTCTATGCCTGACTATGGTTCGCGTCTCACCTCTTCTATGTATATAAGAGGTATGGGCAACCGCATCAGCAACTCGGCGGTGGGTGTCTACTATGACAACATCCCCCTGATTTCGCCAGCTTCCTATAACAGCAATTTCTACATGCTGGACCGTGTGGATGTGCTTCGTGGACCACAGGGAACGCTCTATGGTGCCAACGCCGAGGGAGGTATTGTGCGCATCTATTCGAAAAATCCCATGAATTATCAGGGAACCGATGTGACACTTGGTCTCGCAACAGGTTTTCAGCGTAATGTGGAGCTGGCACATTTCCATAAGTTCTCAGACAAGTTTGCTTTCAGTTTAGCTGGATTCTATCGTGGTCAGGACGGTTTTTTCTATAATGACTACTTAAAAGAATATAGCGACAAGATGAATGAGGCAGGAGGAAAGTTGCGCCTGATCTGGAACCCCACGAGCCGACTGACTTTCGACCTCACCTCTGACTATCAGTTTACGAAGCAGAACGGCTTCCCCTACGGAAGATACAATGCGGAAGAGGCGTGGGTTGAGCTGCCTTTGACCAATATGGCGCCAAACTACAAGCGGAATATGGTAAACTCGGGCTTGGGCATCACTTATCGCATGAACAAGTTGCTGCTGGCTTCTCAGACAAGTTTCCAGCATCTGTATGATGATATGGATATGGATATAGATTACACGGTGGAAGACCGCATGGAGCTGAACCAAAAGCAGAAGATGAATGCTGTGACGGAAGAGCTGACGCTGCGCAGCACGGGAGACGGTATGTGGCAGCATGTGTCGGGCTTGTATGGCTCACATCGCTGGCTGCGCACCGATGCAACTGTGACCTTTGGGCGCAGCATCCTTGACCCCATTGGCAATGCCATTGGTACACAGATGCGCAACGCTCAGTATGAGGGTATCAAGGCCAAGACGAAGGCACAGATGAAAGCACAGATGAAGGCTGAGATGAAACAGGCTTTCTTGGCGAGGGGCATGTCGGAGGCTGCCGCCGAAGCTGCTGCTGAGGCAGCTGCCGAGACTGCGGCAGAGACTGCTGCCGTCAAGGCTGCACAGAGTGCGGTGGAAGCTGCGGGCCTGTACGCCAATGCCGATGAGATGAGGGTTCCCAACGTGTTTAAACAGCCCATTACCAACTTGGCAGCCTATCATGAGACCACGCTGACTTTCGCCAAGAGGTTGAGGGCAACGCTGGGACTTCGTTACGACTACACTCGTGCTGAGATAGAATATGATGCTTTGGGCTACATGTCGATTACTGGCGGCTCTGCCAAGAACGCTGCCACCTATACGCTGGCCTCTCACTTGCAGAACAAGCACCATACCTCGTTCTCGCAACTCTTGCCGAAGGTGGGACTCTCCTTTAACTTAGGCAAGGACTATGGAAACATCTATGCCACAGTGAGCAAGGGTTATATGGCGGGTGGCTATAACATCCAGTTGTTCTCTGACATACTGAATGCCGACTTGTACAGCAAGGAGGCGATGGACAAGGTGAAGCAGGGCAGCTATGATGTGCCTCATACCGAACAGGACTATGCCAACATTGAGGATGCTATCAGCTATAAGCCCGAAGAGAGCTGGAACTATGAACTGGGAGCGCACCTGAATCTCTTCCGTAGCAAGTTGCATGTCGATGCGGCTCTCTACTATACTCAGTTGCGCAATCAGCAGTTGGCTGTGATGGCTCCGGAATATGGCTTCGGTCGTATGACGGTCAATGCTGGCAAGAGCCGTAGCTTTGGTGCGGAGCTGGCACTCAGGGGCAACCTCTTTGACGGGCATCTCACGTGGGCTGCCACCTATAGTTACACGAATGCAAAGTTCGTGGAGTATAAGGATATGGAGAAGGTGAATGGAAACAATGTTGAGATAGACTATAAGGGCAACTATATTCCTTATATCCCTCAGCACACTTTCAGTGCATCGGCTGACTATCGCTTCGATGTCTTTGATGACAGTCTGTTGCGCTCCGTTACCGTGGGGGCCAACGTGCAGGGCAACGGTAAGACCTACTGGGACGACATGAACACAGCTTCTCAGAAACTCTATGCGCTGTTGGGAATGCATGTGCTTGTGGACTTGGGTGCTGTACACATTGATATCTGGGGACGCAACCTGACAGACACTCACTACTGTACCTTCGCTATGCCGTATAATGATAGCTATATCGGACAGCGCGGGCTTCCCATTCAGTTAGGTGTGGACTTCCGCATGCACTTCTAAAAGGAATACACAAAAACGAACTTGACTTTTCTATTGCTCAAAATGAAACGCTTGTTGCTCTTTAAGGCTTGCTTATAGAGCAACAAGCGCTTCTTATTGCTCTATAAGTTTTTCGTTCCGTGAGATAGCTCAAAAGTAAGTCAGGGGGCAGTAGCTAAAAGGCCTAATAGTAGAACGTTTTTTCGCTGTGAGAGTTCTCCAGGATTAGTACCAGGCAAGCCTTCTGGCACCTGCATATTGTGCTGGGCATAGAACTGATTCCAATAATCGGTGATGTGCCCAGTCTTATCGTGAAACGACATGGGAATTGTGCCGAAGAGCCGCTTCCCTTTCTTGTCGACATAGCTCAACTGAACGAGCTCGGAGCAGTATATGTCGGCATTGTCGGGCAGATAGAGCCAGTCGTAGTGCCGTCCTAAGAAGGTGAGTGCCTTTCGCAACGAAGCCTTGCGGCAGAGCTTGCTTACACGTCCTACGAGATAGCGGCCTTCTTGCATGCAGAGCGTGTCGAGCGGCGTGATGACTACACCGCGTCCGATAGCCTCGATTACGCTGTCGCCACCAAGATAGATAGCTACATGGTCTATCATGCCAGGAGTTACATCTGTGATGGCGTTGCTTTTCTTCGTTAGATGGAAAAGCAGGTCGCCACGTTTCAGTTTTTTGCGGGGAACCTCTGCGTGTTTCGCTTTCTGAAAGGATATTGATAAGTCTTGTTGAGCCTGACCATAAATGGTAGTCAGTCCCAACAAGAAAATCAACAGTATTTTAACGTGCAAACTTCTTTCCATC
>JAFYFI010000051.1 GCA_017543785.1 Alloprevotella sp. | reverse complement strand
TTTGATTTTTGAAAATCCGAGCCACTTTTTCACGATTTTCCGCCTCAAAAACGCGAAAATTTCTTTGAGGAATTTCAGAATTTCTTTGTTGGATTCCGGAATTACTTTGAGTAATCCGAAAATTTCTCTATCGGATTTTCGCGGAGTCAAAATCTTTGCAGAAATTTCTCAAATCTGCGCTCTATTTTGACGAAAATCGCGTGTCAAAACTTTTTACTTTTTCGTCAAGATTCTTTACCTCCCTACTGCCACGGCAGAGCTACACGTTTCCACCTGCCCGCCTTACTTCCCGCGCCTGAGCGGTATTGCATACAAAAAAAGCCCCGCTATGCAGGGCTTGTGTGTGCAGATAGTTTTCTCAGAGTACGCTTCGCAGGCGGTCGGATATGTCGTCCACGGGGATGAGGCTATATGTAGCATCGTCGCGGAGCCACACTATTCGCCTGCCTATCACGTGCAGACCAATGTCCTCCAGCATCAGGGCATAGAGGTTTAGCTGAATGGTGTATAGACCTAAGTCTTCCTCAAAATAGTCGTTGAATGGCGGAAGGAGCATGCGCCCGAACTTACGGCTATAGTCATTCTGCAGGCTGCGGTTAGTCTTGTAGTCGAGCACCACGAAGCCGGCTTTTTCGGGGTTGCCGTTCCCGTCGTACCAGTAGAGCATGTCGAAAGTGCCGCATATCTGCTCTTTCAGGTTCATGGAGGCGTCGGGGTTCTTGCCGCTATACACTTTTGCCTCGTTGAGCACCAGGTGAAGGCTGGGATTCATCTCGTCGAGGAACCTTTCTATAGCTTCCTCCTTGGGGTGGATGGGAGCCAGATAGCCCTCTTCCTCGAGATACTGTGTGCGCATCGACTCGCGAATGAGCTCAGGGTGCCCGGCTCTCAGGTATGCCAGGCTCTCCCCAAATTCGTGGGTCTTGGTGCCGAGAGTGGCAGCGCGGAAGGCATTGCACTGCCATTGCTTCAGGTAGTACTCTGGCGAGCGTCCGTTTTTCTCAGCCATGCGCACAGACTGTTTTTCCTTGTCGAAGGGGTGCGACTCAAAGCGGTGGCCTATGGTTGAAACAGAGGGCAGTTGCTTGCCGTTGAGAAAATACAGGTGTCCCTCCTCTTGAAACTCCAGGTCGGCAAATTCAGTCAGCACACGTTTTCGAGCCGCAAGAACTTCCTGCGGCTCTCCTTTAATCTCAAACATCACTTCTTAATTTAGAAAAGTGGGAATGTGGACATGGAATTTACCCATTTGCGCTCAAATTCCTCTTGAGTCATTGTGAGCAGCATGATGCCTTGTATCAGGGCTACAATGCCCCATATACCGCAAGTGATGATGCTGAGCAGTATGCAGATTAAGCCGCCGCCGACTTTCCCTACATAGAAATAATGAACTCCCAGGGTGCCAAGCAGTATTGCCAGGAGTCCTGCTACGCCGCGGCTCTTGCCCGACGGACCTTCGTCGAATACTCCCGGTGGGCGGCCATAGGCATAGTTAGGCTGCTGGTTGTAGGCTTGCTGGTTGGGCGCTTGTTGCATCAGGATATCCTGACCGCAGAAAGGACATTTTACGCTTGGGGCAGCCTCTGGCAGAGAAAACATCTTGCCGCATCGAGGACATTGAACGTTGAACATAAGATGAAATTTTTTAGAGGTGTTATCTTTTATTTGCTACAAAGTTCGTAAAAACTTTGTATTAAAAGCATTCTTTGCTAAAAAAAAACTACCTTTGCCTTGATTTTAGACCAGAACGACTATATGGAAGAGGGTGTAATATCCCCAAAATGTAAATACACACACGCAAACCTTAAATCACATTTTCCTATATGCTAAAGTCTCCTTTGTTCAGTTTCATGTTAGGGCTGATGCTTCTAGTGGTGATGCCGCTTAGTGCTGAGCGCGTATGGATATCCTGCAATGTGGCTCAGGGCTTTGTGGGTCTTGGAGAGTTTCACGATGCCGAGGCACAGATTTTTTATGTGATAAATTCGAGTGAGCCTACGGAGGACGGACTTTGGGATATGGAGCCTGCAACTGGTGGGAGTTATACTTTCAGGAATGTTGCTACGGGACAGTATCTCACCTTCACCACCGTGCGCAATGGTACCATATATAAATATCTGACCTTGTCCGAAACAGCCGACACCGACAATGAACGGTGGACACTCGAGGAGCAGACCGACGGAACTGTGGCTGTGCGAAGCGTGGCAAATACTGCCTACTACTGGAATTTGCGTCAGGACGGAACATATCTTCTGGGTTCTTATGCCGGTAGTGTGCGCAGCAATAATGAGCGCTTCACCCTTAATACTGTTGCCAGCGACCCCGCAACGCTGCTGAGGGAATATCTTCAGAAAACTTTTCCCGACGGCATTACCGCCGAAGCATTTCCCGTAGGAGTGGAAGCCGGGCAATATACTGCGGAGTCTGTCGAGGCACTGCGCCAAGCCTACAATGCCGCCTGGGCATTGCTCGAAAGTTCGGAGACCGATGAGCAGAAACTCTCTGAGGCCAAGGCTGCTGTGGAGGCTGCCCTTGCTGCCCTTGTCATCAACCCCGAGCGCACCGGACCGGAGGAGGCTCTCCATGTGTGGCTGCAGGATGGCAGCCGTGAGTCCTATCCGCTGAGGTATCTGACTAACCGAGAGGAGCAAGACGGCATATTGAAGATAGAGACAAATGTGGGAATGACGTCAAACTACATTCTCGAGGAAGTTGACTCCGTCACGACTGGCATACTTGACGATATGCCCGTATTTGCGTCCTTTAAGTTCAACAATAAGTACAACTATCAGCTGACTGCAGACTGCATAGGAACTGTAGGCACTGACGAGGTGGACATTGTAGCAAAAGGCATAGGAAAATGGCTCACCCCGTCCTTCAGCCTTTCCGACGAAGCTGCAGGCGTGTGGCTCGATGGCAAGGAAGTGTTCAGCCATCAGTTTCGCATCAGTTTTGCCGATGATGTGGTGTTCCACGTGGGGCGCTATGCCCACAGGATGCTCCAGTGGGTCACGAAGCCTGACGGAACAAAAGCCTACGAGATGGCGCCCATGTGCCGCAAGGTAGTGGTGAAGACCACCTTTCCTACTGATGCAGCAACCAATGTTCCTTCTATATATATAAACACCGAGGATGGGCAAATCATTACGAGCAAAAAAGAGTATAAGAATGCCACTATCCGTATCGACGGGGCAGGGGTGTATGAGGATATGGCAGAAACAGCAGTACAGATACGAGGCCGCGGAAACTCTAGCTGGACAACACCTACTTCTTCCAGCAATCCGAAAAATCCCTATCGCCTGAAGTTCGATAAGAAGCAGAAGCCCCTCGGCATGACAAAAGGCAAGAGCTGGGTGCTCCTGGCAAACAAGCAGACTGGCTCCATGCTTACCAACGCTATAGGCTATCGCGTAGCTGGCATGATGGGCGTAGTAGCTGCAAACCATGTAGTGCCTGTTGACTTGTATCTCAATGGCGAGTATCGTGGCAGCTATAACTTCACGGAGAAAACAGGTTTCTCAAACAACAGTGTTGACATAGCCGACGAGACAAATGCTACCTTCCTTGAACTCGACTCCTATTATGACGAAACCTATAAATTCAAAAGTACCTTCTATTCGCTTCCTGTAAACATCAAAGAGCCCGACTTCACCGACGAGACTCTGGTCACCACTCTCACACAGCAGACCATAGCCGACGGCTTTAACCTCATGGAGAATGCCGTCTATAATGCTGAAGACTACTCGCAGTATCTCGACGTAGAGATGATGGCAAGGTTCCTGGCAGGCAACGAACTCATAAACAACGAGGAACTCTCGCATCCCAAGAGCGTGTTCCTCTATCGCGAAGACTGCAATAGCGCTGATTCAAAATATATCTTCGGACCACTCTGGGACTGCGATTGGGCATACGGATACGACGGCTCAGGCAGCTATTTCAAGGTGAAGGATACGTCCAACTTCTTCGACAGCATGAACAGCAGCCGTCCGGGAACCCGATTCTTCAGAGGCGTTCGTCTCAATGAGGATGTCATAGGCGAATGGTACTATAAAGTTTGGACAGACTTCATGAACAACAGCCTCGACGAACTTTACGATTACATAGACGAATACTATGCCTATGCCCGTCCTTCGCTGGAGAAGAACTATACAGTTTGGGGCGACCACACCGACTATGCCCTGAATGCCCAAAATGCCAAGGCATGGCTGCGCACCAGGGCAGGGCACGTCTATGGAAGGCTCACTCCCTACGACACATCCCACCTTGTGCCGCCTGCAATAGAGAAAGGCGACGTCAATGAGGATGGGCTCGTTTCAGTTGCCGATGTGGTCTGCGTAGTAAACAATATCCTGCAACAAACCAACGAGACCTTCAGTTTTCATCAGGCTGATATTGATGAAAACAATCTTATCACCATTGCCGACGTGGCAGGAATCTTCTCGCTCATAGCTGCGCAGGGCGAACCTTCGGCAACCGTTCGCATGCGTTTGCCCGAGGCTGCTGCCTCCCTCGTTTCCGGCAAGCCTCAGGTGCGCGGCAACCAACTGGACATACCTGCTCAGATAAAAATTGCAGAGGGCGAATTTGCCGCTTTGCAGTTTGACGTGAGAATGCCCGAGGGATTTAGATTGATGAATGTCGAGATGCAAGGCTATGCGGAAGGACTTCAGCAGCACATCGCCGACCTTGGCAGTGGCAGGTATCGCGTAGCAGTCTATTCTCCTGCGGCGCAGGCTTTGTCTGCCGAGCATTTATCGCTTACATTGCAAGTCGCAGCCGATGAAAGTGTATCCGAACCTTGCTACATCAATATTTCCCACTCATTACTCTCTGGCACCAATGGCGAAGAGCATCGTCTTGGAGCCACCTCGGCAAGCGTCGATGCAGACGTCCTTACCAGCCTGCGCAAGCTGAGTGTCACCGAAGTCTCTGGCAAAGAGTCGGTGTACGACCTTAGCGGACGACGCACCAAGATGCAATCGCACGGAGTCTATATTAAGAATGGCAAAAAGTTCATAAGATGAAAAGACTGACATCTATTCTCCTGTGCCTATGCCTCTCGGCACTTGCATGGGCAGACAATATAGAAATCACTGCAACCCAAACTTCCCTGGGCTGCACTCTCGACGTAGGGCTCTTGGCTGAGCACGACTATACTGGCTTCCAGATGGATTTGACCATCGACGGAGCATACTCCCTGTCCAGCTCAGCACTTGATCCTGCTTATGATTCGTTCTCCTTCATCACCCAGCAACTCAGTAGCGGCAATATCCGTCTGCTGGCATATTCCGACGGCACGTCTCACTTTGCGTCGGGCACTTCCCCTCTGCTTTCGCTGAATCTTTCTGGCGAAGGCGAAGCTGTGTTCAAGCTGAAGAATATCCGTTTTACCAAGAGCGACGGAGCTGAAGTAATTATGCCCAACGTAACCGCTAATTTCACCATTTTGCCGCCGCCAACATTTACACTTACCTTCCTCGTCGATGGCGAAATCTTTTCCTCATCACAACTTTCAGAGGGCGACCCTGTCGAGGTGCCGAATGTTCCTGAGCGCGAGGGATACACCTTTAGCTGGCAGAGCGAGATTCCTGCAACAATGCCTGCCGAGGACCTCGAAATATCGGGCACATATAGTGTGAATTCCTATAACCTTACGTTCCTCATCGACGGCGAAGTGTTCTCCTCTTCCCTAGTGCCATACGGCAGCGAAATAACGCCGCCTGATGCGCCCGAAAAACCAGGGCTGACGTTTACAGGCTGGGACTATGTGCCTGCCACTATGCCGGCGCACGATGTTGAAGTGACTGGCTCGTACAGTATTGCCGAGGGAGTGGACAGCATAAAGTCTCAAAATGCCAATGCCGGCATCCACTGGTATTCAGCGTCAGGCTTGCGCCTCCCAGCTTCACCCACACAGCGTGGCATTTATATAAAGAACAGCAAAAAAGTCCTGAAACTGAAATAATACGAATAGGCTATTTAGTTCTATCTCAAATCTGAAAACTTCTCAAACCTGAAAACTTCCAAAAACAAAAAATATATGAAAAAAGAAAACCTATGCCTCGGTGCGCTTAGCCTTACGGCACTTGCCGCTGCAGCCCAGCAACGTCCGAACATAGTATATATCATGACCGACGACCATACGGCGCAGATGATGTCATGCTATGACAATCGTTTTGTTGAGACACCCAATCTCGACCGCATAGCCAACGACGGAGTGCGCTTTCTGAATTCCTATGTAGCCAACTCTCTGTCAGGTCCCAGTCGTGCTTGTATGATTACGGGAAAGCATAGCCACAACAATGGCTTTACCAACAACGAACATGGCATTTTCGACGGTTCGCAGCCCACTATGCCGAAATATCTCAGGCAGGCAGGCTACCAAACAGCCCTTATAGGCAAATGGCACCTCCACTCTTTGCCTACAGGCTTCGACTTCTGGAATATCATACCAGGTCAGGGCGATTACTACAATCCCGACTTCATCACTCAGGACAATGACACAGTGCGCGAGAAGGGATACCTCACAAACGTCATTACCGACAAGAGCATCAAGTGGCTGCGCAGCCAGCGCGACAAGTCTAAGCCCTTTGCCCTTTTCATTCATCATAAGGCGGTGCATCGTTGTTGGTTGCCAGAGTTGAAATATCTCCGCGAGTACGAGGACAAGACCTTCCCCATTCCTGAAACCTTCTATGACGACTACGAGGGTCGCGAGGCTGCCAAGACCCAGGAGATGGAGATTGCCAACCCACAGCACATGGACATCGTATATGACACAAAGATGTATCGTCCCGACCTCAAGACGCGTCTTTCAAACCATTACCTCTCCATGATAGGCAGAATGGACTCCAAAGACCGGGCACAGTACGACTGGTTCTACGACTCCATTAGTGCCGACTTCTGGAAGCGCGACCTCAAAGGGCGCCAGTTGGCAGAGTACAAATATCAGCGCTACATGCGCGATTACGCCAAGACGTTGAAGACCCTTGACGACAATGTGGGTAGGGTGCTCGACGAACTTGAGGCAGAGGGCTTGCTCGACAATACGCTTGTGGTCTATACTTCCGACCAAGGATTCTATATGGGCGAACACGGATGGTTCGACAAACGGTTTATGTACGAAGAAAGTCTTAACACGCCCCTCGTCATGCGCCTGCCCAAAGGCTACGGACTGGAGGCAAAAGGCGACATAGCCGAGATGGTTCAGAACATAGACTATGCGCCCACCTTCCTCGACCTGGCTGGAGCACCCGTTCCCGAAGATATGGACGGAGTGTCACTGTTGCCATTGCTGCGAGGCGAGCATCCCAAGAACTGGCGCAAGAGCATATACTACCACTACTACGAATACCCCGCCGAGCATAGTGTGAAGCGTCACTATGGCGTCCGCACAGAGCGATACAAACTGATACATTTCTATAATGACATCGACTGTTGGGAACTCTACGACCTGCAGCAAGACCCGCAGGAGCTGCACAACATCTATGGTCAGCCCGGCACGCAGAAAATAGAGAAACAACTACGCAAAGAACTCCAAAAGCTCCAGAAACAGTATCATGACCCTATTGGGATGTGAGCCTTTCCTGAGCCCATAGAACATCTGGCAGCTCTAGAAATTCCAGAATCATTAGAAAAACCACCTCTTATATGCAAGATAAAAGATATTCACTAAAAGAAGCACGTCAGCGCGCAATAGAAGCCTATGGCGACGATACAGAGCGCGTTGAAGCCTACGTGGCACATTTAGCCGAGACGCTCGACAATATCTGGAATATGTCGCCAACTCACTTCGACGATTTCCGAGCCTCCACCTTGTCCGAAGTCTCCGAACATCGTCCCGAAGTGTTGGAGTGTGACGTTGTGCGTTTTCAGAACAATAAGGAGAAGTGGGTAGCCTTCGTTGGCTTACTCGATGGGCGCCCCTATGAAATCTTCACTGGTCTGCAGGACGACGAGGAAGGCATTTTGCTGCCCAAGGCTGTTACCCATGGGCGCATCATCAAAGCCACTAACCCCGATGGCAGCCATCGCTACGACTTCCAGTTCAGCAACAAACGCGGCTATAAGACAACCGTTGAAGGGCTCTCCGAAAAGTTCAACAAGGAGTATTGGAACTATGCCAAGCTCATCAGTGGCATCCTGCGCTATCGCATGCCTCTCGACAACGTACTGAAACTCGTCGGTTCAATGCAGATGGAGAGCGAGAACATCAACACCTGGACAGCAGGAGTAGTTCGCGCCTTGAAGAAGTACACCTCAGGAGCCGCCGATATCACCTCAGAGCAAAATGTTGAATAAAGTTTTTTTTTAGAGGATTATAATCTAGAATCTCTAGAGGCTCTAGAATCTCTAGAATTTCTAGAAACTCTAGCCCTCAACCATCCAAAAAAGTCATGAAAACAATAATCCGCAACCGCGCTATCCGCTCAGTTTGTCTGCTTGTGGTAGGCTTTCTTTTAGTATGGTGCTCCGACGAGGCGCCCAAATGGCTCGTTCAGGGCGTAGGAGCTCTGCTCGTAGTTCCAGGTGTGGTGTCCTTGCTTTCGCTGTTCCGCAAGGATACAACCAAGCGCGAACTCATACTCTATCCCATTGTTGGAGTAGTCACTATCGTCTTCGGCTTCATCCTCATCCTTTGGCCCTCCTCCTTTGTCAGGGCATCGATGTATGTGCTTGCCGTGCTGCTCGTCATTCTGGGCTCTAGTCAGATATATTCCCGCTGGCGCATGCAGAAACTTGGCATCGACATCAATGGCGCCACCTTCCTGCTGCCTCTCGTCACCATTGGCGCAGGTATCTTCATCCTTGTGAATACCGAGCTTGCCGCCGCCCTGCCTTTCATCGTGCTCGGCGCTGCCTATATGCTCCATTCCCTTTTCGAGCTCTGGTCGGTCTTTTGCCTGGCAAAGTTTGTCAAGGCTCATCCCGAGATAGACGCCCCAGCCTTGCCCGAGACTGTAGCTCAGGAGGAAACCACAGACGGCTATACCCAGGCAGAGGAAGTCGTTGAGGCTGAGGCAAGCGCTGAAGAACCCTCCGACGAAAAGACTTTCGACGAGATAGTAGAAGAAATAGAAGATAATCCCGCCAATGCCACCGATGCCGAAAACTAAAATCTTTCCCAAGCTCTCGCCTACAGCCATCGCCCTGCTGTTCATAGCCGCCGTCATGCTGTTGCCATTTCTCGGCATGACCGATTTCAACACCAAGGGTGAGCCTCGTGAGGCAATAGTGGCACAGACCATGTTGCAGACCGACAACTGGGTGCTGCCCAGCAACAATGGCGGCGAGTTTGCCTACAAACCACCACTCTTCCACTGGCTGGTAGCCCTGTCTTCCCTGCCTGGCGGCGAGGTGACGGAGTTTACCTCACGTCTGCCGTCAGCCTTGGCAGCCTTCATCATGGCTGTGGCAACATTTCTGTTCTTCTCACGTCGTAGGGACGAAACCACAGGCTTCCTCACAGTCCTGATTTTGCTCACCAGTTTCGAGGTGCACCGCGCCGCCATGAACTGCCGCGTAGATATGGTCCTGACGATGTTCATCGTCTTGGCTCTCTACCTGCTGCTGCGGTGGAGCGAGCGTGGGCTCAAGGGCTTCCCTCTGTGGGCAGTAGTCATGATGGGCTGCGGCACACTAGTGAAAGGTCCTGTAGCCATATTGTTGCCCTGCATAGTAGCCGCAGTCCACTATCTGCTGGCGCACACCCCATGGCAGTGGAGCCGCCTGGCACGGGCAGTAGCCCTCTTTGCGCTCATAGCCTTGGCGTCGCTCCTGCTGCCTGCTGTGTGGTATTATGCCGCATATCTGCAGGGAGGTGACAAATTCCTCTATCTCGTGTATGAAGAAAACGTGTTGCGTTTTCTTGGCAAGATGCCATACCCCTCACACCTGCATGGACCGTTCTACTATATCCCCATGCTCCTTGCAGGCATGCTGCCCTGGACGGTGCTTGTCCTGCAGAGTTTCTTCTTCCGCCAGCGTTTCAGGGTAGTCTCCGTTCATGCCCAGCCGTCGCAGGGCGAGAGCCTAAAGCCCAGCATGCTCAGCCGCCTTCGCACATGGTGGCAGCGCACCGACTCCACGGAGCGCTACTGCTGGCTGGCTCTCCTGCTCATACTGCTTTTCTACACCATACCCCACAGCAAGCGCGGCGTGTATATCCTTCCCGTATATCCTTTCCTCGCCTATTTCATGGCGCGCTTCTTGCTCTGGCTCAAGGACGCCAAGCCCAAGGCTCTGAAATGCTTTGAGTGGACTCTTGCCGTGCTTGTCATCATAGGTTTCCTGGCTTTCATCCTCATACAGTCCGGCTGGATAACTCCACAACTCTTTGGCGAGAGATTTGCCGAGAAGAATGGTGCCATGATTACCTCGCTGCGCGAATCCTTTGCCGACGAATGGATATACCTCGTCGTAGTCATCTCGCTCATAGGCATATACTACATGCTGCAACGCTTGCCTAAGGCGCTGACGGGCGTGTTCTACAATGTCATCCTTGCCCTGATGCTCCTCGATGTCTTTGTGCTGCCCCCAGTCATGAGTTCGCGTTCCGACAAGCCCATGGCGCAGCGCGTGGAGCAGCTGGCATCCGAAAAGCCCCTCTATGCCTACATCGACGACAATTCTGGCATGATGCACTATTTCACGCTGAATTTCTACGCGCACAACACCATTCGCAACTTCCCCACAGGCATGCAGTCGGAGCGTTTCCAGACCACGTCCTCAGCCTTGCCCACCGATGCCTATCTCCTTGTGGGACGCGAGACGATGCAACTCTTCCGCCAGACATATCCACAATATCAATGCACGTTGGTGGAAGATTTCCAGCGCCGCAGTTGCGATGTGAAGCAGGACGTGCAAGTTTGGAGAATAGTGCTACAAACTGCACGATGATAAGAGTCTTGACTGATTGTCGGCGACGCGCCGTCTTGTCAAAAAACTTTATCCCAGACCCCCTGTTTTTGAGCTCGAAAAACGGGCATAAAAATCATCTTCGCGAAAAAAGTTCCGAAAAATGCCCGTTTTTTGCAATTTGCGGAAAGGTCTGACTTTCAGGACGATATAAAGTTTAGGCTCGGATTTTCGTTTGATTTTTGAAAATCCGAGCCACTTTTTTGCGATTTTCCGCCCCCAAAAGGTGAAAATTTCTTTGAGGAATTTCAGAATTTCTTTGTTGGATTCCAGAATTACTTTGAGTAATCTGAAAATCCGATAAAGAAATTTTCAGAGAGTCAAAATCTTTGCCGAAATTCCTCAAATCTGCGTTCTATTTTGATGAAAATCGCGTGTCAAAACTTTTTACTTTTTCGTCAAGATTATTTACCTCTGCGGATGGGGTGTAATGGGGTGGGCGAGTTAGTTTCCTTTTGCCACAAAAAAAATCCGCAGCGGGGGAGAGACTGTGTCTTTGCCGCTGCGGGTTTATGGTTTTTCCCGAAAAAAGGGGAGTGCGTCGTGGTTGAGTGGTAGAGGCCTATCTGAGCCCCATCATGCCCTTGGGCATTTTCCCCATGAGTGCTGCCATCTTGTTGCCCTGCATCATGCGCATCATCTTGCGCATCTGGTCGAACTGCTTGATGAGTCGGTTCACTTCCTGCATGTCGGTGCCCGAGCCTTTGGCAATGCACATCTTGCGGCTCTGGTTCAGCACGTCGGGGTGCTGGCGTTCGTAGGGCGTCATGCTCTGAATGATGGCTTCCACGCTCTTGAAGGCATCGTCGCCTATCTCTACGTCCTTGATGGCTTTGCCCACGCCGGGTATCATGGAGGCGAGGTCTTTTATGTTGCCCATCTTCTTGATTTGCTGTATCTGGGCGAGGAAGTCGTCGAAGCCGAACTGATTCTTTGCTATCTTTTTGGTGAGCTTGCGTGCCTCTTCTTCGTCGAACTGCTGCTGTGCGCGCTCCACGAGGCTCACCACGTCGCCCATGCCGAGGATGCGGTCTGCCATGCGCTCGGGGTGGAACACGTCGAGGGCTTCGAGCTTTTCGCCAGTACCGATGAACTTGATGGGCTTGGTCACCACGGTGCGTATGGACAGGGCTGCACCGCCGCGAGTGTCGCCGTCGAGCTTGGTGAGCACTACGCCGTCGAAGTCTAGGCGGTCGTTGAACTCCTTGGCAGTGTTGACGGCGTCCTGACCAGTCATGGAGTCTACCACAAAGAGGGTTTCCTGTGGCTGTATGGCGTCCTTGATGGCGGCTATCTCCTGCATCATCTCTTCGTCAACGGCGAGGCGTCCGGCAGTATCGACTATGACGAGGTCGTAGCCTTTGGCGCGTGCTTCGCGAATGGCGTTCTGGGCTATCTCTACGGGGTTTTGGCTCTCGGGCTCGCTATATACGGGCACTTCGATTTGTGCGCCGAGGGTTTTGAGCTGTTCGATGGCAGCAGGGCGATAGACGTCGCAGGCTACGAGGAGAGGCTTCTTGTGCTGCTGTGTCTTCATCTTGAGAGCCAGCTTGCCGCTCATGGTTGTCTTACCCGAGCCTTGCAGTCCGCTCATGAGCACCACGGCGGGGCGTCCGTCCACGCGGAACTCTGCAGCCTGTCCGCCCATGAGCGCGGCAAGCTCGTCGTGCACAATCTTCACGAGCAGCTGCCCGGGCTTCACGGCGGTGAGGACGTTCTGTCCCAGGGCTTTCTGCTTCACCTCGTCAGTGAAGGTCTTTGCCACTTTGTAGTTCACGTCGGCGTCGATGAGTGCGCGGCGGATGTCCTTCATGGTCTCCGCTACGTTGATCTCCGTGATGCGTCCTTCGCCTTTCAGTATCTTAAACGACCGTTCTAGTCTTTCCGATAAATTTTCAAACATCTTTGTCAGTTTTTTCTTTTGCGGCGCGAAGTTACAAAGAATCTGGCTCTTTTCTGAATGTTTTACGGCTTTTTTGTTTCACGTTTTGCCGACTTTGCCTTATCTTCGCAAAGAGAACGCAACTTCGGCGAGCTTTAAGCTCCCTGCAAGTCTGCCGAACGCTCCTCCACCCATAAGGGAAAACACTTGCCCCCCATATAGACACAACGATGCACTCCCCTGAGCCCGACATAACGACTATCCTGGGCCCCACAGCATGCGGAAAGACAGGCTTTGCGGTGAACCTTGCCCGATGGACTGACGCTGAGATTATCTCGGCAGACAGCCGTCAGGTGTATAGGCGCATGGACTTGGGAACGGGAAAGGACCTTGCCGACTACACCTTTGCCGACGGCGTGCGCATACCCGTACATCTCATAGACATCTGCGAGCCTGGCACCAGGTACGACATCTTCCAGTATCAGCGCGACTTTCTCAATGCCTACGAGGACATCCGCAGCCGCGGCAAGAGGGTCATAGTGTGCGGTGGCTCGGGGCTGTATCTGGAGGCTTGCCTGCGAGGCTACCGGCTCAGTGCCGTGCCTCAGAACCCAGAGCTGAGAGCCCGTTTGGAGGGGAAGTCGCTCGAGGAACTCACGCAGATACTTTCTTCGTACAAGAAGCTCCACAACTCCACCGATGTTGACACTGCGCGGAGGGCTATAAGGGCTATAGAGATAGCCGACTACTATGCCGCAAACCCCGTGGCGGAGGAGACCTTTCCCAGGCTCACCTCGCTCACCCTGGGGCTGAACGTGAGTAGAGAACTGCGCCGTGAACGCATCTCCAGACGACTGAAGCAGAGGCTCGAAGATGGCATGGTGGACGAGGTAAGGGGACTCCTCGACGAGGGCATCGCCCCCGAGGACCTTATATACTACGGGCTGGAGTACAAATACCTGACGCTATATGTCCTGGGCAAGCTCACCTACGAGGAGATGTATCGGCAGCTGGAGATAGCCATACATCAGTTTGCCAAGCGCCAGATGACGTGGTTCAGAGGCATGGAGCGCCGCGGCGTACCCATACGATGGATTGACGCACCGACACGCTACGACTTGAGTAAAGAAGAAATAGAAAAAATAATCGGATAAAAAAATGGAAGTTAAAATGGGAGTTTCGCCCTGTTGCACTGTCAGGACAATAGCCTGAACCGTACATGCTAACGACTGGCACGTGGAGCTAAACTCCAAAACCTACAAAAAAAATGATACGCATAGAAAACAAACAGCTCGTGGCAGAATTTTCTGAGCACGGAGCAGAAACTCAGTCTATCAGAGATGCACGCACAGGGCGCGAATACCTGTGGCAGGGCGATGCCCGCTGGTGGGACGGACGCAGTCCTATTCTCTTCCCCATCACGGGAGGCCTCTGGAACGGCACATCGCGCATTGGCGGCAAGCCCTTTCTCATCCCCAAGCACGGGTATGTAGCTTCGCGCGAGTGGAGCGTGGCAGAGCAGGGTGCCGACTACGTGGTCTTTGCCTACGAAGGTACAGAGGCTGAGCGCGAGGTGTTTCCCTACGACTACCGCCTCAGCGTGCGCTATCAGCTCGAGGGCAACACTCTCAGGGCAGACATCTGCGTGGAGAACAAAGGCGAGGAGGCTATGTACTTCCAGCTGGGCGGACACCCAGGCATCATGCTCCCCGACTTTAAGGAAGAAGAGCCCATCGACGGATTTATGCGCTTCGAAGGCAAGCCCGACCATCTGCTGCGCGCCGGAGAGCAAGGTTGCATAGAGGTGGAGCAGGGCACGCTGCAGCCAAAGCACTTCCCCATACCTATGAACGAGAAAGGACTCGTACCGCTTTGCGAGGAGACCTTTGCCAACGAGGCTTTGATACTGGAAGAGCAAATCGCGGCAGCTGTGGTCATCGACAAGCTGGGCAAGGAAATGGTGCGCGTAGCCAGCGGAGCCCCTGTATGGCTCTTTTGGTCGCAGCAGAACCAGCACTGCCCCTACGTTTGCTGCGAGCCTTGGTACGGACTGCCCGACCTGCAGACCTTCGAAGGCGACATCTCCGAGCGTGCTTACATACAGAGTGCACCTGCTGGAGGAACGTGGAAAGGGTGGTATAGCGTAGAAATACTATGACGAAGATTGCCTGCCTCATTTCCGGAGGAGTGGACAGTGCCGTAGCCGTTCATCTGCTGAAGGAAGCCGGACACACGCCCGACCTCTTCTACATAAAGATAGGCAGCGGTCCCGAAGGAGAATGGGACTGCTCGGCTGAGGAGGACTGGGAGATGGCTACTGCCGTGGCAAGGAAATATGGCTGCCACCTGGAACTCATCGACCTGCAAAAGGAATACTGGGAACGCGTGGTGGGATATATCGTGGACAGGCTGCGCCGCGGACTCACGCCCAACTCCGACGTGATGTGCAACAGATACATAAAGTTCGGATGCTTTGATGAGCGTGCCGGAAACTTGTACGACCGCATCGCAACGGGACACTATGCGCGTACCGAAGTTGACGAGAACGGGCTGACCTGGCTCTGCACTAGTCCGGATGCAGTGAAGGACCAGACGGACTTCCTGGCACAGCTCGACGGCTTTGCGCTGAAGAAAGCTATGTTCCCCATAGGGGCTCTGGAGAAGGACGAGGTGCGACGCATAGCAGAGGAAAATCATCTGGCGCCGGCGAGGAGAAAAGACTCGCAGGGCATCTGCTTCCTCGGGAAACTGCGCTTCAGCGACTTGGCGCGCAAGTATCTCGGCGAGCAGGAGGGCATCGTGGTGGAGCGCGAAACGGGAAATGTCATCGGCAAGCATAAAGGCTATTGGTTCTACACCATAGGTCAGCGCAAGGGCTTGGGCTTCGGCGGCGGACCGTGGTATGTAGTTGGAAAGGATATTAAGCGCAACATCATTTACATAAGTCGAGGCTTCCAGACACAGGCTGCATATAGTTCCGACTTCAGCATTGCTGAGCCAAACTTCCTCACCATGAACCCCTTTGAGGCAAATGCTGAGTATGAGATAACCCTGAAAGTTCGCCACACGCCAGAGTTTACTCCTGCCACGATAAAGCGACTGGGCGAGAGGTACCACCTGCATACGGCTGAGCCCCTGCAGGGCATTGCTCCGGGACAGTTTGCCGTGCTCTACGACAAGGACCACCACCGATGCTACGGAAGCGGCGAAATATGTTGAAGGCGTAAAGAGAATTGATACAAAAAAACGGAAAGACAAGTATGAAATACGTAGTGATATTGCTGTTGCTCTGTGTGGCAGTTGTGGCTTGGGCAGCAGCGCGAAAGGGTGGGAACGAGAAGTTTCCCAGTCTGGAAGTGGAAGATTTTGAAGCTTATTTGCTGCACCACGAAAATGCCATTGTCCTCGATGTACGCACAAAGGCGGAATATGACGACGGACATCTGATTGGCGCAAAACTCATCGACGTGAACAGCAGCGACTTCATGGTTGAGGCTTTGCGCACCCTGCCTCAGGACAGGCCCATTGCCGTATATTGCCGAAGCGGTCGCCGCAGCGCAAAGGCTGCCGATATGCTTGTGGAGGCTGGCTGGCGCGTGGTGAACCTGAAAGGCGGATACATGGCTTGGACAGCAAAGGAGAAACCTATAGAGAAGTAGAATTATCGTCTGAGAAATAGCCTTCTGAGAAAAAAAGAGCCACCGCGCTTTGGCATAGAAATGCAAAAAAATCCCCATGCAGAGAGTACACAGTTCTCTGCACGGGGATTTGATTTTAGTGGCTTAGTGGATTTATTTCTTGCCTTTGAAAAGGATTTCGGGATTTTCTTTCAGAGCCTCAGTGATTTTCTCTGAAATCTCGTCGCATAGCTCTATGTTGTCGCTGAGCAGACTCTTCAGTGCTTCGCGACCTTGGCAGAGGCGGGTCTCGCCATAGCTGAACCACGAACCGCTCTTCTTTATTATATCGAGAGTGACTCCGAGGTCGGCAATCTCGCCTATGCGGCTGATGCCTTCGCCAAAGGTTATCTCAAACTCAGCCTTGCGGAATGGAGGCGCAACTTTGTTCTTGACGACCTTTACGCGGACTTGGTTTCCTATAGGCTCATCGCCGTCCTTGAGCGTTGTTACCTTGCGGATGTCAAGGCGCACGCTGGCATAGAACTTAAGGGCATTTCCGCCAGTGGTGGTTTCGGGATTGCCAAACATGACTCCTATCTTCTCGCGCAGCTGGTTGATGAAGATGCAGGTGGTGTTGGTCTTGTTGATGGTAGCCGTGAGCTTGCGCAAGGCTTGGCTCATGAGGCGAGCCTGCAAGCCTACCTTGTTGTCGCCCATCTCGCCTTCAATCTCGGCTTTTGGAGTGAGGGCAGCAACGGAGTCGATTACTACGATGTCAACTGCTGCACTGCTGATGAGCTGGTCGGCAATCTGCAAAGCTTGCTCGCCATTGTCCGGCTGAGCTATGAGTAGGTTGTCAACATCGACGCCCAGCTTTTCGGCATAGAAACGGTCGAAGGCATGCTCAGCATCGATAAAGGCTGCTATGCCACCGGCTTTCTGAGCCTCGGCAATGGCGTGTGTGGCAAGAGTGGTCTTACCACTGCTCTCAGGACCGTAGATTTCAATGATTCTTCCCTTTGGATAGCCGCCAACGCCAAGGGCTGCGTTGAGAGCAATGCTTCCTGTGGGGATGACTTCAACATTTTCTATCTTTTCGTCGCCAAGCTTCATGATGGAGCCTTTGCCGAAATCTTTTTCAATCTTAGCCATAGCCTGTTGCAAGGCTTTCAGTTTGCCTTCGGCTGCTGACTGTGCCAGTTCTTCTTTTTTTGCCATAGTTTCAGGTGTTTTTATGTGGTTATTTGGTTTTCAGTATTTGCTCGGCATGGTTTTTCGTCTTGATTTCCTTTGGAAGAAAAATCTTTTCTATTGTGCTATCGGGGCTCAAGATGAACGTGGTGCGAAACATGCCCATGTATTTTCTGCCGTACATGGATTTCTCTCCCCACGTACCCATGAGCTCAGACAACTTTTTCTCCGTGTCGGCAATCAAGGGGAAGGGCAAATCGTGCTTTTCGATGAACTTCTGGTGGCTCGAGGCGCTGTCGGCACTGACACCTACAACTTCGTAGCCGGCTTCCTTGAGCTGTTTGTAATTGTCGCGCAAGCTGCAAGCCTCTGCCGTGCAGCCGCTCGTGTTGTCCTTGGGATAGAAATACAGCACTAGCTTGCGACCTGCATACTGGCTGAGGTGAATTTCGTTGCCGTTCTGGTCTGTGCCAAGCAAATCGGGGGCTTTGTCTCCTATGTTCATAATTATTACTTTTTCCTTTATTTATCAGAGTTCAAGGTCGCCGTCGTGAATTTCATGCCATGGCAGCCCTTGCTTGTTAAGTTCTTCCATGAAGGGATCGGGGTCGAACTCCTCTACATTGTGAACGCCGGGTTTCTTCCAAAGTCCCAGCATAAACATACGCGCGCCGATGCAGGCTGGCACGCCTGTAGTGTAGGATACGCCCTGCATGCCGGTTTCCTCGTAGGCTGCACGGTGGGAGCAGTTGTTATATATATAATATGTGTGCTCTTTGCCATCGTTGCCGATGCCGCGGATGCGACAGCCAATGCTGGTCTCGCCGTCATAGTTCTCTCCCAAATCTTGTGGGTTGGGGAGCACAGCTTTGAGAAATTGAAGAGGTACGATTTTCACTTTTGCCATGCCCGTTCCGTCGGCAAGTGGAGCTTCGTATTCTATTTCGTCGATGCGGCTCATCCCAATGTTCTGGATAACCTCAAGATGTTTCAGATACTGCTGTCCGAATGTCATCCAGAAGCGGGCGCGGCGAATGGTGGGGTAGTTGATGACAAGACTCTCTATCTCTTCATGGTGGAGGAGGTAGCTGTCGCGAGGTCCGATGTTGGGATAAGTAAGGTCTTTGTGTATCTCCAACGGCTCGGTTTCTACCCATTTCCCGTCCTCCCAATAGAGTCCTTTCTGGGTTATTTCGCGTATGTTGATTTCCGGATTGAAGTTTGTGGCAAATGCCTTGTGGTGGTCGCCTGCATTGCAGTCAACGATGTCTAGATACTGAATCTCCTTGAAATGATGTTTTGTTGCATAGGCGGTATATATGCTGGTGACACCTGGGTCGAAGCCACAACCTAGGATAGCCGTCAGTCCAGCTTTCTCAAAGCGTTCACGGTATGCCCACTGCCAGCTGTATTCGAAATGAGCTTCGTCCTTGGGCTCGTAGTTTGCAGTGTCAAGATATGAACAGCCATACTCCAGGCATGCATCCATAATGGTGAGGTCTTGATAGGGCAGTGCCAGGTTCATTACGAGGTCTGGCTTAAATTCGCGAAAGAGAGCCACTAGTTCTGCAACATTATCGGCATCAACACGCGCGGTCTTGATGTTGGGGTTGCCGATAGCCTTGACTATAGCGTCGCACTTCGATTTTGTGCGGCTGGCAATCATTATGTCAGTGAACACGTCGCTGTTCTTTGCAACTTTGTGTGCGGCAACGGTTGCTACGCCACCGGCACCGATGATGAGTACTCTTCCCATTGTCGTAAGGTATTGTTTTTTCTGTATTTGAAGTTTTTTGTCTGAAGTCTCAAGCTAGCTCTTCGCCTCTTATGCCCAGCGCAGTCATGATGCTGTAAGCTATCTTTTCCTGCTTGAAGTTCCAACTGCCTTGTGGGTTGCCTACGAGCAGAGTTAAGTCCTTTTCCTGAGCCTTGGCGGCAGCCTGGAGAATGGTGCTGCCGTATTCCTGCATGTCGGGTACGGCTATGATTCGCTTTACGTCAGTGGCGTGCGAGAGAAGTTCAAAACTTTGCACAAAGAAATCCTTCATCGAAGCTAAGCCTTCTGGCGTTGCCGTATGCAAGGTGAATTCTCCCAAGCTGTCGTTGAAAGCTTGTCCGTCGATATCGCCTTGGAATGTCGAAGGAACAAAGTTCTGAAGAGCGGTCTTTTCAGCTTTATGAAGAAGTATGACCTGCGTCTTGTTATCTCCCGGCAAAAGTCCTCCGTCGAGAGCTATGCAGTCCACCCACCTTGCAAGATCAGCCTTGGGTATGCGCCTGTCAAGAATACGCTCAAAATAGACAGTCATCTCGAAAGTCAGGCTATCTAAGAAGCCTGCATCAGCCAAAATGACGTTCTCGCTCCACTGCTGGCTTTTCATTCTTCGCCTTTTTCGGTTTCTTCAGAAACGAAGTCTGTGATGCCGTTAGCTGCCAGTATGTTGTACCACTGCAGAAGCTTGCGCATATCGGAAACTCTTACACGGTCGCGGTCATAGTTTGGCAATGCCTCTTCCATGAACTTGCGCAGTTCGGCGTCGGTAGCTTTGTTGTGAGCAAGAGGGGAGGGCTTGGCTCCATTCTTCTCGCATATTGTAGCAAAGATTTTCATCAGGCTCACGTCGTCGTCGTCGCTATACATAGAGATATCGTTCAGCGAAGTGACGCGCTCGCGCTGCCCCACGGCAAAACGTTTCTTGGTTTCATCTATGTTTTCAACTATTATATTGCCTCGACCCTGAGCTACAAGGCGGAACAATCCAGGGCGGCCTGAAATTGCTAAAATTGTATCTTTCATTTCTTTGTCGTTATGTTTTTAGATTTACTGTTTTTGAAAATAATTATATAATCTCGGAAATATCGGGCAGGCTGGTGTAGTCATTATTTATTACAATGTCTGCCCTTTGTCGTTTTTCAGCCTCCGGCATTTGGAGCTCCATCCATTGGCGAGCCTTTGCCATGCTTATGCCGTCGCGCTGCATGAGATGCTCCAGGCGCTTATCCTCATCGGAGTTTACGAAGACAGTTTTTTCAACCAACTCGTCGAAGCCTGCCTCAAACAACAGCGCACATTCCATATATAGATTCTTCTCGCCTGCTTTTAGCTGCTCTGCCTCCCATGCTAAGAAAGATTTCCGAACACGTGGGTGAACTATTGCATCAACGGCGTCAGCCTGCTTTCGACTTTTGCAGATGAAAGCTGACAGGATAGCTTTCTGCAATGTACCGTCTTCTGCATATAGCTCCTTGCCAACGAGTTCTTGTAGCTTATTCCGTACAATGCTGTCCTCGCGAATGAGGCGTTTAGCCTCGGCATCGCAGTAGAACACTTTGTAGCCTCTCTCCTCCAACATTCTGCATACAAAACTTTTCCCACTGCCTATGCCGCCAGTGATGCCGTAGGTACTCATGGCTTATTTGCCTCGTTTGAGATGTCTTCTATCACGTAATCCACTTCCGAAGGAGTGATGTGAGCATGGCGTACGCCGTCGGGTATGCTGCGTAGCATCAGAGGGAAACGTGGCGAGGTGTTCTGGCGAATATCTTCGTAGTCAACGGCAATGACAAAACTCTTGTCGGTGATTTTCTTGTACATCTTCATACCTACCTGAAACGTAACATTTACATTTGACGGGAACGTACGAAGAATCTTCGTGGCAGGGAAGTTTACTTGTTCTACAGGCACCTGAACAGTCTTTTCGATATAGCGGTCGATAGAAACAGAAATGCCTACGCTGTCGGGCTCGTATTTGACGCCGGGGATGGCAGCAAACGTCGTATGTATCTGCTTGTTTGCCGTCAGTCCTTTCATCGAAACGAAGTCTGTATATGCAGCTTGCATAGTGTCGAGGACTTCATGCTTGGCAAATACCATGACTGAGTCTGGGGCATAGCGTATAGACGAAACAAACGTCATGTCGGCAGGCTCAAATTCTCCGCGAATTTTCACAGGAAGGCGTTTACTCTCACCATAGTTGAAGTAGTACTCAATCTGCTGTGGGCGCAATCCTGAAATTTGTGTGCTGGATGCCAACTGCTGGGATATTTGTTTTAACAAGTCGGAGGCGGCAATGTTTATGTAGCCGGATGTGCTCCTGTAATTATTGAAGTCTATTGTCAGAGGTGTGAAATCTTTTCTGAACTTATATCTCAGCAGGAAAAAGCCCTTGTCGCGCACCGTAACCTGTACGCTCTGAGCCGTTGCAGTGGTAATCACTACATTCTGAGGCACATTGATAAGCTCTACCGGGATAGAGATCTCATCTTTTGTTTCCTCGTTTAGCATAGTGAAGAGCCAAAAGGCTGCAGACAGCAGAAGAAAAAACAGGAAAGCATTAGCCTGTTTGTTCCAACGGAAAGGACTTTTCAGTTTCAAGGTGTGTTCTCCCTTTCTTTATTTTTGTCCGGCAGGGACGATAGCAGCCTTGTCGAAAGCTATCTCTACACCCTTGGCAACCTTTAACGTGACAGTCTGATGCTCGGCGTCAATATGCTCCACAGTGCCATGAATGCCACCGATGGTAACAACCTCATCGCCAACTTTCAGAGCATCGCGAAACTTCTGAATTTCTTTTTGCTTTTTGTTTTGAGGGCGAATCATGAAGAAATAAACAATGGCAAACAGTGCCACCATCATAATCAGCATTGACATGCCTCCGCCTTGAGCCTGAGCCCCTTGAAGTAGTGTGATCATAGTTTATTTATTTTTTTGTTTTTGAATTTTCGACTTTATGGTTTGGGGGAAATGTTTTTGGAAAAACGAACTAAAATCCTTGTATCTTATGATTAGGAATATTTTAGCCTTTAAATATCTTGCCAGTTTCGCGCAATTTTTTCACACAGTGGTCCAGCAGACCATTTATGAAAGCTCCGCTTTGAGGAGTGCTGTAGAATTTTGCGATGTTTATGTATTCGTTGATAGTAACGCTCGTCGGCACAGAGTCTATAGAAAGAATCTCGGCTATAGCCACATGAGCAATCACATAGTCCATGAGAGCCATTCGTCCGCGTTCCCAACCTTTAAGGTTTTCAGTAATTATCTCCTCTATCTCGTCTTTGCGCTCAAGAGCCGCCCTGAAGAGTTGATGAGCAAAGTCTTTGTCTAGTTCGGAAGAGAAGGCTGGCAGCAACTCATAGTCTGAAGTAAAGC
>JAFYFI010000050.1 GCA_017543785.1 Alloprevotella sp. | reverse complement strand
GTTTGATTTTTCAAAATCCGAGCCACTTTTCCCCGATTTTTCGCCTCAAAAACGCGAAAATTTCTTTGAGGAATTTCAGAATTTCTTTGAGGAATTTTGAAATTACTTTGAGTAATCCGAAAATTTCTTTATCGGATTTTCGGATAGTCAAAAGCTTCGCAGAAATTTCTCCATTCTGCGCTCTATTTTGAAGAAAATCGCGTGTCAAAACTTTTTACTTTTTCGTCAAGATTCTTTACCTTTCGTGGGAAGCAGCCCCTGCAGGGCGTGGGCGGCGCGGTGCGTAACCATGCGGAGCAAGGCTGGAACGCAAATACAAACAAAAACGGAGGCAGCACGTAAAGGTGCTGCCTCCGTTGTGTTCTTGTATAAATTATGTCATTTGACTTTGCATATATTTCATCTCTCTTGACAAGGCTATTGCCCCCGGGATGAGTAGCATTGCCGAGTGAGAGTGGGGGGAGGGCCTTAGCCCTCCATTTCTTTGAGTCGGAACTGACGCGGAGTCATGTGCTGCTCGCGGTGGAAAGCCAGATAGAATGCCTGACGCGAAGCAAAGCCGCACATCATACCTATCTTTTCCGCACTCAGAGAGCGATATTTTGAACTCCGAAGCATATGGTAGGCTTCACGAAGTCGGTAACTGTTGATGAGCTGGTTGAAATTGCCATCCGTATGAGTTGCTATTGCAACGGAAATGTAGCGTGGATTGGTATTCAGTTCCTTTGCCAGCTGAGCAGCCGTGTAGTTAGGCTTTCTATATGCCTTTTCAAGAGCGATAATCTCTATTATCTTTGTGAAAAGAACATCAGACACGTCATTGTTGATTCTGGCGTGAGAGTTTTTCTGTTTTTTTCCTATTTCAGAATTCATGTACCTATCTTGATTTTGACTTTTGCGCGTGCAAAGGTATGAATAATTTTCTAATTTACAAATATTTAGTGTTTTTTTTCATTATCCTCATAAGTTGTTGGATTTGACAGGTGTACGAAGGGTCATTTTCGCTTGGACAAGGCTCTCCTGAGCTGCTCAAAACGCCCCGTAGAGACACATTTCTGGGGGTGTTGCCCTGCCGAGAGGGTTTTTCGTACAAAGGTTTTTCTGATGACATGTATTTTTCCTATTTTTGCATGTCTAATTTTTTTATTCAACATGAAACAAAACAATCTTAACAAGCACCGCGCCATTGTCTTCCGACATTTCACCCGGAAGGGGTATGCTCTGTTTTCCGTCCTGGGCCGCGAGGTCAGGATAGGCGTGCTGAGCGTGGCAACTCTTGCGGCTGCGGCTCCAAGACTTGCACAAGCCGCTGCTACCCTGCCGAGCGACGATGCTGGTGTGTGGGCAACCGACACCATCGGACTTGACGAGGCTAAGGTGACGGCTACGCGAGCGGTTAGCCGCGTGGCAGACGCTACTGCCCTGCAGGTAGTGGAGTTCAGGGAGCAGGACCTCGCTGCGGCGGGAATCAGTTCCATCAACGACGTTCTCAAACTTGCCGCTGGCGTTGATGTCCGGCAGCGCGGCGGCTTTGGTATGCAAACGGACATTTCTATCGACGGGGGAAACTTCGACCAGATTGCACTTTTCGTGAATGGTTTCCCCATCAACAATCCCCAGACAGGACATAATGCGGCAGACTTTCCGATGAACCTTTCCGACATTCGCAAGATTGAAGTTGTGAATGGCGCCGCGGCGCACATCTTCGGCACTCAGGCATTCAGCGGAGCCATCAACATCGTGACGCGCGAGGGAGGGGAATATCTTCGCGCCAGCGTTGCGGCAGGTTCCTACGGAACAGTGCTCGGAGAGGTGCGCACTGCCCTCAGCCGTGACTTTGCCGAGGGCACGCGCAGCCTGACCACCTCGCTGAGCGGCAGCATGAGGCGCAGCGACGGAGCGGTGGACAATGGAGACTTCAAAGGGGGAAAGGCTTTCTGGCAAGCTACATACAAAACTCGGAAATACATCCTCGCCGCCCAGGCAGGCATGACTATCAACGACTTTGGAGCAAACACTTTCTACTCGGCTGCCTACCCCAACCAGTGGGAGGCAACGAGGCGCTTCATGGCTTCGGTAAGGATGCAGACGCTGGGGCGCATTGCCCTGGTGCCTGAGATAACGTGGATGCGCAACACCGACCACTTCCAGCTCATACGCGGCAGCAACACGGCGGAGAACTTTCACCGCGGAGACGTGTTCACCCTGGGCGTACGCTCATACACCGACTGGAAGATAGGCAACCTCTCTGCCACAACGGCGGCAGGGGCAGAAATGCGACTGGAAAACATCTACAGCACCAACCTCGGTAAACCTGTGGAAGAGAGTATGTGGTTCCACGTGCCTGGGCATAAGGATATTTTCTATAAGCACTACGACAATCGCACAAACGTGGGCTTCAGCCTGGCGCAGCACCTTCGCTGGCGCAACGTATGGGCAAGCGTATCCATACTCGCCCAGCACAACAGCGCAGCAAAACGGGGCTTCAGCCTGTATCCCGGAGCAAGCCTCGCCTGGAAGCCTTCGCCGGCGTGGCGCATATATGCCTCATGGGCTAAGACGCTCAGGCTGCCTACGTTTACCGACCTATACTACAAAAGTCCCACGCAGGAGGGAAACGTAGGACTGAAGCCTGAAGAGAACAGCAGCCTGCGCATAGGGGCTACATACAAGGCAAGGCAGGCAGAGGTTTCGGTAGCCGCCTTCTACAACCACGGCAGGGACATGATAGACTGGGTGATGCGCTCGCCCGACGACATCTTCCACGCAGCGGCATTCCAGCTGCGCAACATGGGAGCGTCGGCATCGGTAAGGCTCAACCTCAGCGAAATGCTGGGCAGCCGCCAGCCCCTGGACCGACTGACGCTAGCGTATGAATACATCCACCAGAAGAGGAAGGACAAGGAGACGGTCTTCAAGTCGAACTATGCGCTGGAATATCTTCGCCACAAGTTTGTGGCAAGGCTGCGCCACCGCATCGTAAGCCTGCTGACAGCCGACTGGGAGCTGCGCTTGCAGCGAAGGGAAGGGGGCTACCTCGTGTATGAAAACCTGAAACCCACGGGGGAGGTAAAACCCTACGGCACGCATGCCCTGCTCGACCTGAAACTCACGTGGAACGCCAAGCACTACGAACTCTTCTGCGACTTGCAGAATCTCACCGCAAAGCGATATTACGACATTGCCGGCGTGCGCCAGCCCGGGTTCCTCGTGCTGGCAGGAGCCACGTTCAAGTGGTGAGTCTGGAAACAAGCGAATGGCAACTGCCGCTACACATTATTATATATATAGACAAAAAAAGTCCCGCAGCACTTATAGAGAGCTGCAGGACTTCTTGTTTTTTCAGCCTGTCCTGTTACAGGACAAGACTTTTGTAGTGTAGTAGGTTTTCAGCTTACTTGATGACAATCTTCTTGCCGTTCTGTACGTAAACGCCAGTAGCCAAGCCCTTCTTTGAGCCGTTGCTGACCTTCACGCCGCTGATGCTGTAGATGCTGTTGTCGGCTTTCTTGCTGGAAGCCACAGTGTTGATACCATCAACTTCAGGCTCCTCGAATGTAGTAGTAATACCTATCATAGATGCCTGAGTAAAGTTAAAGTCTCCTAAGCTAAGACCATAAATATCTAGGAGCTGGCTATTATAAGTATTGCCACCTGCTACAAGGTCGGCAAGGATGTACACTGTGCCATCGTCATATGCATTCTCTTTGCTCGTAGTTGTGGGAAACATAGGAGCTATTGGAGCTTCACTTCCTTCAGTAGGCTCAATCAGAACATAGAAATCGTTCTCCATGAGTACTGGGTCAATAGGAGCATCAATATAGAATGCATAGAATGCATCATTCCAGATGTCCTTTGTGATGGAATTAACTGAAGCCTCGATTGCTGCGCCTGTAGATGCATCAATAATGGTAATCTGAATATCGTCAACGTCAAGTTCGAAATCACCAG
>JAFYFI010000049.1 GCA_017543785.1 Alloprevotella sp. | reverse complement strand
AGATGTTGCGGTAGTGCTCGGGGCTTTCGCCGGCGGCGCGGCGCAGGCGGTTGAGCCACTGGCGGTGCTGGCGGTAGCGCTCGTGGGCGCAGCGTCCTGCCTCGCGCAGGGCGCGGAACCTGGCTTCGTAGCGCAGGGAGAGCTCATGGAGCGTGCGGGGTTCGTCACTTGCCGCCATAGTTGTCGTGGCAGCGTTCTGGGTCTGAAGGTTGAGTTTGGTACTCATACTGTTTTTGTTTTGACAAATAAAAAATGCGGCACTACGCGTTGTCAAGGCCCAAACAGTTATGATGTATGCCTCCGGGGCGTTTCCACTACCCGACGCGGTTGCCGCTATGCTTGTTTGCACCGGGCACAAAATAAGCAGCCGTCTTGATTAAAGTGGCTGCTGCATCGTGCCACTGTTTGATTTTGACGATGCAAAGATAGTGGTTCGCTATCATACCTGCAAGGGAAGGGGGGCTTTTTTTGTGTATATAAAAAATTTCTCACGCGCACATGTGAGGGCATTTTTCGTGTGTTACGATGTTACATTTGTTACATCTTTGATTATCAGCAATTTAACCGCTGCTACACCCACCACGTGGGACTGTTTCAACTGCTACATTTTTTCTAAATGTAACAAAGTGTAGCAGTAGTGTAACAAACAATTTTCCACGTAAGTGTTTGATTTACTGAAATGTAACAAGTGTAACACTTGTAACATCAAAAAATAGCCTCGCACGAGATTTTTTGATTTTTTTTCGTCGATTTAACCCCAAAAAAATCCCCGACTCTCTCGAGCCAGGGATTCCAAACAAACAAAAACTAACGTTCGAGCAACTCAATCCGTCTCAATATCGTATGCATCTTCTCCATACAGGTTAAAGTCATAGCGTTCCGACAGTCCGTCATAATCAAACACCCAGCAGCGAGTGTTGTAGGACTTGTACCGTGGTGTCTGCCCCGGCAATACTGGTCCTTCTGGTTCAGGATGGCCTTCACGGCTGACACGCCACATACGTATCTGTCTGGAATTTTCCAGGTAGTCGTCGCTCTGCTTCAGATATTCTATCAGAGTGGACTCAGGCAGTGGTTTTTCTCCTACAGTTATGGCATATCTTTGCACAAGGTGGAATACTCGGGCAGGATTGAGGAAGAGTAGGCGATGTGGTTCTTTCCATTGCCTAACACCTTCTTTAGTACGATAGACTGTAGCGGACCGGAAAAGGAAGTCCGCATGATAGAAGATAGAGTTGTCGGCTGCCAGGCTTGCAATAGTTTTCCAGAACTGCGCTAGCTCATTGCCTGTTCCTGACAGGCGGTTTTGATCCTCTATGCCCCGCACGCACAACGTGAGGATTTCGTCGTAAGTAAATGGCAACGCCATGTGGTCTTCCAGGATTTTCTGCATGGCAAGCAGCTTTGTCCAGTTTTCAACTATACGTGTTTCCAGCCTGGCTCCGTCAGTACGTGAAGTTATGTCCTGCTGTGCCTCCTGCCACGCAGTCGGGAAACGTGCCTCTACACGCTTTCTGTGTTTCATCACCTCGAGGGTGATAGAAGTGAGACCTTTACGCTGCACCTCTTGCAGCTCAGCGAAGCGCCTACGCTCCTCTACAGTGAACTCCGATCGCGGAAACTGAAGAAACACACAGCGATGAAACAATGCAATGTCGGCAGTAGGCATCTCCTGGCCTGATATCACGACACCGCTCTTGACCTGCGTCATGGTCTGCTTCTGGTAGCCTTCGCCACCCATCTTCAGCCGGCCTACTCCATCGTACATCCCTTTTAGAAATTCTATTGTCTTGGGATGCAGGTCGTTTTTGTACTCGTCGAGGTGGACCAGAGCATTAGAGGCGAATGCCACTGCGTTGTTGAGTGCAGTAGGCGTAGAGTTTCTCAAGTTAGGTGCCTTATTATCTACAATAAAAAATGCCATCAAGGCAGCGCCAAGTTCAGTCTTACCGCTTCCCTTCTGCCCAAACAAGTCCAGAAGAGGGAAAGAGCGGGTATAGGCAGTAATGATGTCACGAAAGCATGATGCCAGGTAATATAGTAATCCTATCTTGCCGTTTGAACCATAGACCTCACAGAAGCGTGTTAGATATTCTGCAGTATCTATGCGCTGCAGGTCTGTGTGAACAAATCGTCTCTCGCGTTCGTAGACTCCAGCTTCTTCATTGTCGTTTCGTGCTGCTGCAGGAATATACCAGTTTCCGAGCTGTTCGTCCATCCTTACTATACCATACCGGTCTGCTAAGCGAAATTCTCCGTCTGCCCAGATACCATTTCCAAATGCATAAAAGCCTTGCTGCTGCCACCCCATGGTTTTGACACGCCTGGCTGTGTCAGTATTGGAATAGAGATATTCACGCAGCCGAATCAGTTCTGGTTCCTTCGCTTTCCATACATAATTGCCTACGCCTTCTATTTTCTGACGAAACTTGCTCAGGCTGACAAGTTCCTCCATGGACATCTCCACCTGACATTCGAGTCCTTGCTGATTTTTCAGTACAAAGATTCTGCGCGGTGCTTCTTCATCGCGGACATGAAACAATGGCTGCATGGTAAAATTGCACCAGTGCTCCATACCTTTGTCCGTCTGTGCAGCATATCCTCCCTTATCGATGACAAAACCGAAATTGTATGTATCGGTTTCGTCTCGCATTCTCTTCTCTCTGTTGCGCAGGTTCTTGTGCGCCTCAATGGCTGTTTCCCACATACCTTTGCCAGCTTTCGTAAGCTTACGAAGTTCTGGCAATAACATTTTCAGTGTGAGGTCATCTTTCAGGAGACTGGCAAGTTCTGCCACTTCCTGTATGGCGTTCCGCTGCTTTGCTATGGGGTCTTCCTTGCTTATCAGTTTCTGCGCCGACCACAAGATAAAGTCCTCTTCCTGGAGAAGTTTCAGTTTTTCTCGTCCGGTAAAGAAATCACCAGGATCTTGTTTTTGATTGCCTTCAGCGTTGGGAATTTCCCTGACAGTAACGGTGCAGCCTAACTTTACCGCTTTTTTTCCGTTTTCAAGTACGACCTTTATGCCGGTTCCGTAGCGTTCTCCAGGCTTCACCGCATCGGCATCAGGAATGAAACAAAGATTGGGTGTGGCTGTCTTCAGTATGCGCAGTTGTTCCTCCGTCCATGCTGACCCGCATGATGCAACAACATTATATATACCTACGGAGTGCATCTTCATGGCATCTGCAGCTCCTTCTACAAGAAATATAATCTGGTCCCGGAAAGCCTGGCGCAATGCGACGTCGATACCGAATACTGTCTCAGACTTTTTGTAGGCTGCACTCTCTGGAGAGTTCATATATTTTGCCGTGTCCTTGTCTTCAGACATTGTGCGACAACTGAAGCCTGTACACCTCCCCATACGGTCGCGAATGGGGATTACCAGTCGGTCGCGGAAAAAATCGTAATACGTTCCGTCTTTCCTCTCTTTCAGTAGTCCGAGCTCTGCCATGAATGCCTGGTTCTCTCCGTGCTCCCGGCTCCACTGTACCAATGTGTCCCAGGCATCAGGTGCATAGCCAAGTCCAGCTTCCTTGACATACTCCTT